>JAZREZ010000016.1:0-26546 GCA_045661045.1 Clostridia bacterium | reverse complement strand
CACAAATGCAATTTTAAGTATCTGTTTCACAAAACCACCCCGTAAATAATATTCGGTTTTTCAACCGAATATTATTTACAATGGAAAATGGAAAGCTGTTTTGCTAAAGTAAAACTTTTCTTCCCGAGTTGTTTCCGTTTGCAATCTCTGTAAATCTTTTTCAGCGACACGCTCTGTATAGTGCGTACTACTAAATGAGCAATTCACGCTTGACGAACCAATAGTAAACCCGGATGGTTAACGGACATCTTTGTCGGGAGCGCCAACGGGGTGTCGGGGTTTCCCCGACTGCCGTTTTGGTTACTTTTGGGCAAACAAAAGTGACAAGACTTAAATCATAAGTTTGAACATAATTTGCAAGGGTAAAAGGAATGGCAGTATGTCAATATTCAATTAGTAAAATAGCTTTTCCATTAAAATAAGCCTCCGTTTTGGAGGCTTATTTTGTTATTTTCCTAAATACGAAAAGTGCATATTGTCAACTGTGCCGTTTGCCCAGGCGTTGCCGCCCCAGAGCCAACCATATTTTGCAAAGGTCTGCACAACCGTTCCGTCAGATGGGAAGGAGTAAACCGAGTTTTTCGGGTCATAAAAACTTCCGATTGTTACGCCGCTGTTGTATACACAATAGTTTTCGTTGTAGTTTAAATCAATTGCGGTGCCATAGTTGTGGTCGGAATATACTCCGCTTGCCATTGCGCTTCTCCACGCATATGCCGTAGCATCCTTTATCGGCGGCTTGTCGTCTGAATAGAAGATTTCTTCAAATATAGCAATAACATCGTCTTTAAGCTTTTTGTTTATCTTAAAGGTAAGATTTGATGCATATTTTTCGCCTGAAGAGTTAAGCTTCCATACATTTACGGTGACTTCTGTCATATTGCTGTCCGCAGTTTCTGCATTTGTGTACTTAACACCATCGGGGAAAATACGAGCTTCTTTTGCTTTAGCTTCGCCCGATGCAAGAGTTTCGGTATAGCTCTTTAAGCGATAAAGTCCGTCCTTGTCAGCAATCTGCAAAGGTGTTCCGCTTGGCGCGGTGTCCTTGCCGAGATTTGAGTCTGCCGTAGTATTATTTGCGGCGTCAGGATTATCCGCATAGCGCAGAGCAACGGTTGCCCCGCTTGGCAGAGTAATGGTTTTTATAAGTGTGTAAATCGTGTTATTGTTGGCATCTTTTGATGTTCTTAATGTTGTTTTAATTTGTCCCTCTAAATTTTTGCCGTACAAAACATAGCAACGATATGCGATAATTGCCGCTTCCTGACGGGTGACCGGATCGGTAGGACGGAAGTTGCCTGTATCGCCGTCGCCTGCCATAAGGTGATTGTCAAGCATAAACGCTACATGGTTTTTTGCCCAATACGCAATCTTGTCGCTGTCGGGAACGGAGTCAAAAACATTTTCCGATGGAAAATACGGACTTAAAACTCCTGCAGAGTCCAGAAGAGCCGTAAAAATTTTGCACATTTCCTGGCGGGTAAGCGTGTTCAACGGGAAGAAATGTCCCTCGCCGTCACCGCTGACAATTCCTGCATAATATGCCATATTGGGAAAAGCATCGCTTGTATCCGAAAACGGATTTTTAGAATTTGTCGATACATTTTCAGAAGTTAAGGTTGCGTAAAGGTTTACTGCCACATTTACAAAGTCGCTTCGTGAAATAGGCTCGGTAAACGCCTTGTCTGCAAACTGTTCGGATATAATACTTAATTTTGTTGCGCCGTCTACGGCGTCCTTTGCCCAGGAAGAAGGTTCGTATGCAAAGACACTGAACTGTGTCACAATAAGTAAAATCGCAATGAGTGCTGCAATATTTTTAGAAAATGCTCTCATTTAAATCACCTCGCTGAAATTATTATAGCATAAAATCAATCAAATTTCAACCCATAGGTAATTTTGTTCAAAAATTGTTATAAAAATGCAAAAAACTCAACTTGATTATTTTTCGTTACTATGTTACAATACAAAAAAACAAAAGGAGAATTCTATGAAGATACTCGGAGTTGACTTTGGTGACAGCCGGACAGGGCTTGCAGTATCCGATGCAATGGGCTTTGGCGCAAATGTGCTTGATGCCATCAAGTGCAAAAACATAAAAGGCGTTGCAGAACAGCTTGTATCGGTGTGTGGCGAGCTTAAAATCGAAAGAATTGTTCTGGGCTTTCCCAAAAATATGAACGGAAGCCTTGGTGAAAGAGCCAAAAAAACCAAAAAGCTCAAAGCTCTGCTTGAAGAGAGTCTTGACATTCCCATAATTTTGTGGGACGAGAGGCTTACAACCGTTTCTGCCCACAATCTTATGAACGAAACCAATGTTCGCGGCAAGAAACGCAAGGAGAGTGTTGACAGTATTTCTGCGGCGTATATTCTTCAGGAATATCTTGATAGTATAAAATAATACAGAAAGGATGATAAAAATGGCAGAATTGCCCGAAAATCCATATTTGATTGATTTGTTTGATGAGGAAGGAAACAAAATTGTTTTCGAACATTTAGACACAGTCAAGTATAAGGATAACGAATATGTAATCTGCATCCCCTACGATGATGACGAAGAGGAAGTTACAGAGGTTGTAATTTTCTTGATAGATACGGACGAGCAGGGAGAAGAAATTTTATCTCAGGTGTTTGAGCCTGAAATTTTATCTGCGGTATATGAGCTTTTCAAAGACCGCAATGCAGACCAGTTTGATTTTGAAGGATAAAAAAGGTGGGAAAACTGTAAGTTTTCCCGCCTTTCTTTAAATTTGTGTTACTTTTATTTACTTTTTTACTACTTTATTATATAATTGACCTATATGGACTTGCCTGCGGGAGGTTGAATTTTTAAATGTCACAAAAAGAAGCTGAAAATAACACAAAAGCGGCAAAAACTGTCGGCATTATGGCAATAATCATTTTGCTTGCAAAGGCGATGGGGCTTTTGCGTGAGGTGCTTGTTGCAAACATCTACGGTCAGGGTGCACAGTCTGATATTTTAAATACTGCGACTCAAATTCCGCTTTTATTTTTTGATATGGTGCTTGGTGTTGCCATATTATCCACATTTGTTCCAATATTCAATAAATACATCGAAAAAGACGGCAAAGCTGCCGCTTTTGAATTTGCCAACAATTTTGCAAGCCTTGTAGGGATTATTGCAACCTTTATTGCAGTTCTGGGAATAATTTTTGCTCAGCCCCTGGTTGAGCTTATGGTGCCGGGTTATGCGGCGGTTCCCGATAAGGTTGCGCAGACGGCGGCGCTTCTTCGCATACTTTTTCCGTCAATAGTTTTTACCGCAATGGCATATATCGCAGTCGGAATACTGCAATCATTTGGTGAGTTTACAATTCCGTCGCTTATCAGCGTTGTGTCAAACGGCGTTATGATAGCGTATCTTCTCATATTCGGAAATAAATTGGGGCTTCTCGGTGTGACAGTTTCGATGCTCGTTGCGTGGGTACTTCAGCTTGTTATTCAAATTCCGCATCTTATAAAATTCAAGTTTAAATATCGCTTTAAGTTCGACTTAAAGGACCCGGGACTTAAAGAGGCGGCGCTTATCGCACTTCCTGTGCTTATCAGCTCGTGGGTTCAGCCGCTTTGCAATGTAATCAATATGTCCTTTGGCTCATCAATGGGTGACGGAGCGGTTTCGGCACTTAACTGGGCGAACAAAATTTATATAATAATGGTCGGCGTATTTGCCTATGCTATTACAAACTTTATATTTCCAAAGCTTTCAAGGCTGGGCGCAAACGAGAATGACGAGTTCGCCGTTGTAACAAGAACCTCTGTCGGTTTCATCGTATTTATAATCGGCATAGTTTGTGCTTTGTTTCTTGCTCTTTCAGAGCCAATCATCAGCGTGGTGTTTGAAAGGGGAGCATTTACCGCAGAGTCTGTAGAAATTACGGCAAGAGCCTTGTTCTATTATTCGTTTGGTATGATAGGCTATGCTGTGTGCGAGGTTTTAAACAAAAGCTTTTATGCCTTATCAGACGGCAAAACTCCGATGATTGCATCAATTATCGGAATAGCCGTAAATTTTGTGTTTGCATTTTTGTTCTCGGGGATTTTCAAAAACGGCGTGGGCGGACTTGCCCTTGCAAGCGCAATAAGCTCAATTGCAATTGCTCTTTGCCTTATGTTTATGATAAATAAACGCAGAGCGGTTATAAACAAAGCGTTTTGCGTTAACTTATTCAAAATTTTAATCTGTGCAGGACTTGCGTATCTCACGGCAAGGGCGGTCGATGCTTTCGCATCAGCTCTTTCGGGAAACACGCTTGTTACGCTCCTGAGGCTTTTAGTGTGTGCTCTGCCTGCACTTGTTATGTATCTCTTTTCGGCATATCTCTTTAAGGTGGACGAGATAAAGAGCGCTATCAATACTCTTAGAAAGGACTGATAAAATGGAGAGAGGATATTTTTACTCAGCTTGGCTTTTTGTGTGGAATATAATAAAAAACAGCCTTGTCTATAAAATTATAAGACGGCTTTACGATTGTATCTCAAACGGCTGGAAAAACAGCGTGATTGCAGACTGGTTCAGGCGTTTTCATATAAACGAGGATGCCCTTTCAAAAACGATTGCGGGCAAGGTCTTTCGCTCGCCCTTTACATTTATCGAATTTTTGCAAAGAAAATTCGGCGAAAAGATAAAGGCAAGCCTTGAAAAAAGTTTTATCGTAGGTGTTTTAGGGGATTATCTTGAATTTCTTCTTGCAATAAACTTAAGATTTATCGGTAGACTTATTGCGGGCATGGGACTTGGACTCTGTCTTGGCGGGATAAATATATTTAACATTGTGCTGTTTTTCGTCGGCGCTGTTCTTTCGATATTTGATGTAAATGCCGCAGGCTTTTTAAAGAATTCGGCTTTTGCAAAGCTTTTGATAAGTCTGCTCGACATAGATACTGATTTTAACTGGTACAGCGACAAATCGGTTAACCTTAAAAATGTTATAGAGGCATCTGTTTTCGGTTTGGTATTCGGTGCAAGTGGAATACTTCACCCGATTTTACCAATTCTCGCGGTGGTAGGTCTTTTGGGCGTACTTATGGTGCTTAAAAACCCGACAGTTGGCGCATTTGCAATTGTTTTTGCAGCACCCCTGCTTCCTACAATGGCGGTACTCGGACTTTCACTTCTCTGCATTTTCTCGCTTTTTGCGAAAGCGGTTATAACCAAAGATTTTAAATTTAAGTTTGACGGACTTGGTCTTTTCATAATTTTATTTATCGCAGTTTATCTCTTTGCGGCAGTAACCTCATTTGCTGCTTTTAAGAGCTTTACAATATGGGGAATATACTTTGCATTTATGGCAATGTATTTTGTGATTATCAATTCGGTAAACTCCAAAAAGACACTCAATAACATTCTGGTTACTTTTGTAATGTCGGGATTTTTGGTTTGCCTTTACGGAATTTGCCAATATCTGTTTGGTTGGGATACAAATCAGGCATGGATGGACGAGGAGATGTTTGAGGATATAAAGATGCGTATCTACTCAACGCTGGGAAACCCCAATGTGCTTGGCGAATATATTCTGCTTGTGCTTCCCGTTTCAATCGGTCTTATGTGGACAAGAAAAAAGGCGTATTCAAAAATTGTGTATGCGTTTATCTCTGCACTTATGTTTGGTGCGCTGATACTTACATTTTCAAGAGGCTGCTGGCTCGGCATAATGCTTGCCGCCGCAATATTCATCACATTTGCGGCAGGAAAGCTGTGGGGACTTTCGCTTATTGCGCTTCCTGTGCTTCCTATGGTATTGCCTGAAAGTATTATCAACCGCTTTGCAAGCATCGGCAATATGGAGGACTCCTCTACATCGTACAGAGTATATATCTGGATGGGAACGCTTGCAATGATAAAGGATTTCTGGCTTTCGGGCATTGGTATGGGTCAGGAAGCATTCACTCAGGTTTATCCTTTTTATTCGTATAATGGTATAGTTGCACCGCACTCGCACAATTTATTTCTGCAAATTCTGGTTGAGTCGGGCGTAGTCGGCATTGCGGCATTTCTGATAATAACCATTCTGTTTTTACGCAGAATGATGGTAGGCTATCAGGCAGGCGGCAAGGGTGATGTGATTTCGACTGTTATAACTGCGATTTCTGCGGGAGTATGCGGATTTTTGGCGCAGGGTATGTTTGATAACTGTTTCTATAATTACAGAGTTATGCTGGTGTTCTGGTGCGTTTTAGCTCTTGGCAGAGCTTGCGTATATGTCGCAAAGGAGGGCGGAAAATGATAAAAGTAGTTGAGGTTTCGTCTGATTCCAACATTGGAGGAGCGGGCAAATGTATATTGACATTTTTAAAAACCTTTGACCGTGAAAAATTCGAGGTATCGCTGGTTCTTCCGAAAAACAGTCTGCTCAAAGCGGAGGCTGAAAAATACAATGTAGAAATTTTTGAGCTTGATAATCTGGCAGAAAAATCGCTTGATATAAAAGCGATAGGGGCACTTAAAAAGCTGTTCACAAAAATAAAACCCGACCTTGTGCACACTCACGCAAGTATGTCGGCAAGGATTGCAGCAAAGCTTTGCGGAATTAAGACAGTATACACAAGACACAGCGTTTTCCCACCGCACAAAAGTATTTCGCAGGGCTTGGGCAAGGCGATAAACGGCTTTGTGAACAATATTACTGCAGACCGAATTATAGCGGTGGCAGAGGCTGCCAAGGAAAATGTGGTGGCAACGGGCATAAATCCCAAGAAAGTAGAGGTTATTTTAAACGGAGTAGAACCTCTTATCCCATACACCCCCGAAAAAATCGCCGAGGTAAAAGCAAAATACGGCATAGAAAATGAAAAGGTTGCCGTTATGGCGGCAAGGCTTAACATAGTAAAGGGGCATAAATATTTTGTTGAAGCGGCAAAGATCTTAAAGGACAGAGGCATCAATGCAAAATATCTGATTGCGGGTACGGGCGATACGGAAGAGGACATAAAGGCACAGATAAAAGAGCTTGGACTTGAGGACAGCGTTTTGATGCTCGGCTTTTTAGAAGATGTAGAACCGCTTATGAACATTATGGATGTTCAGGTCAACTGTTCGTTTGGCACAGAGGCAACAAGTCTTGCTCTGCTTGAGGGAATGAGTCTTTCAAAGCCCGCAGTAGTAACCGACTTTGGCGGAAATCCCGGAGTTATCAAGGACGGCATAAACGGATTTTTAACTCCCACTCACGAGCCTGAAAAATTGGCTGATGCACTTTATAAGCTGTTCAGCGACGAAGAGCTTTACAATAAATTAAGCAGTGGTGCAAAAAAGATTTATGATGAAACATTTACTGCAGAGGTAAACACCAAAAACATAGAAGATGTGTATACCCGCACAGTACAAGGAGGCAAATAAAATGAAAAAGTTTAACGGAATGGATTTGTTCATAATAGTATGTCTTGTGGCTGTAATTGCATTAGGGGCATACCTTTTGCTTGGCAGAGATACCGGCGGGGAAGTAAGCGAATCTAAAAATGTAAAAGTTTCGGTTACGGTTGAGTTTGCGGCGCAGGACGAAGAATTTGCAAATACTCCGCAGATTGGTGATATTGCTATGATTGGCGAAAAGAGCAAGATGCGCACCACTGTTTCGGAGGTAAAAACACCTACTGCAATGGCAACCGGTTATAATACAATAAGCGGAGAGGTTCTTTATTCTGAAATGAAGGGCGACTATGATGTTCAGGTAACAATGGTTGCAGACGGAGCGGAAACAAGCAAGGATATATCGGTTGACGGCATCGCCGTAAGAGTCGGCGAAAAGGTAGTAGTATCGGGAAAAAACTGGGCAGGCGAAGGTTATGTAATCGGGCTCAGTACCGAAGAACTGTAAGGAGGCATAATTATGATTAACAAAGACGGAAAGCTTTTTGGTAAAATAAGCATAGTAGATATTGCGGTAGTTTTGATTATTGTCATCCTTGCGGCAGGATTGTATGTGCGTTTTGGTTCAAACGCAGTATCCGAGATAGTTTCGGGCGAGAAGATAGAGTGCACATTTATTGTTAAAAATGTCCGCGGTTATACGGCAGACGCCCTTAAAAAGGGCGGACCACTTTATGACAAAACTTCTAAAGAGTATATCGGTGAGATAACAAATGTTGAAGTAAAAGACGGAAAGTATCAGGTTAATATGGCAGACGGCACATTCAAAGCCGCAGTTCCCGATGCGAGATACAATGTATATGTAACGGTTGAATTTACAGGCAAAACAAGTGATACAGGGCATTATACTGCCTCGAATAAATATCTTGCGGCGGGCACATCGGTTATACTTAACACAAAGTACGCACAATGCGAAAGTGATGTGTATTCGATAAATGTTAAGGAGTGATAGCTATGTTTCTTTCAGATGGATGGAAGGATTATGAAATACTTGATTGTTCAGACGGCGAAAAGCTTGAGCGCTGGCGGGACAAAATTTTAGTAAGGCCGGATCCGCAGATTGTGTGGAAGTCTGAAAAAACCGACAAAAAATGGCAGAATGCAGACGCGCGCTATAACCGCAGTAAGACGGGCGGCGGCAGTTGGCAATGCTATAAAAAGCTTCCTGACAGCTGGACAGTAAGCTATAAGGATTTAACATTTGGTATAAAGCCTATGGGCTTTAAGCATACGGGGCTTTTTCCTGAACAGGCGACAAACTGGGATTGGTTCTCTGAAATAATTAAAAACAGCAAAAGAAATGATGTAAAGGTTTTAAACCTTTTTGCGTATACGGGCGGTGCAACAATTGCGGCGGCTGCGGCGGGCGCTTCTGTCTGCCATGTTGATGCGGCAAAGGGAATGGTTGCGTGGGCAAAGGAAAATGCGGCGCTTTCGGGACTTGCTGACCACCCGATACGATATATAGTAGATGATGTAAAAAAGTTTGTTCAGCGTGAAATCCGCAGAGGCAACAAATATGACGGAATAATTATGGACCCGCCTTCTTATGGCAGAGGGCCGGGCGGCGAGGTCTGGAAGATAGAGGACGAAATCTTTGATTTGGTGGCTCTGTGCACCGAAATTTTATCGGACAAGCCGTTGTTTTTCCTGGTAAATTCGTATACAACGGGACTTTCGGGCAGTGTTATGGAAAACATAATAAAGCTCACGGTTCAAAAAGAGTTCGGCGGCAAAATCACCGCCGACGAGGTCGGACTTCCCGTTAAAGAAAATCAAGTGGTTCTGCCATGCGGCAACAGCGTAAGATGGGAAAGGAATGAGTAGAGTGCCTGTAATCTCTGCAAAAAATCTTTGTTTTGAATATAAGGACGCCGAAACGGGCGAAACAACAAAAGTCTTGAAAGATGTTTCAATAGACATAGAAAAAGGCGAGTTTTTGGTTATTCTCGGACATAATGGTTCGGGCAAGTCTACCTTTGCAAAGCATTTAAACGCAATACTCACGGCGACATCGGGAAGCGTTACAATTGACGGCATTGATGCGGGAGATCCTGAAAACCTTTTTGAGATACGCAAAAGGGTGGGTATGGTTTTTCAGAATCCCGATAATCAGATGGTTGCAAATATCGTAGAAGACGATGTGGCGTTTGCTCCCGAAAATTTAGGTATGCCGAGGGACGAGATACGAAAAAGAGTGGATGAAGCACTTGAAGCGGTTAATATGTCGGCGTTTAAAAAGCACGCTCCGCATATGCTTTCGGGCGGACAGAAGCAGAGGGTGGCAATAGCGGGCGTTCTTGCTATGCAGCCTGAAATTTTAGTGCTGGACGAGCCGACTGCGATGCTCGACCCCAAAGGCAGAGAAGAAATAATCGAAACGGTAAAGCGACTTAACAAAGAAAATGGTATGACGGTTGTTTTAATCACTCATTATATGGATGAGGCGATAGATGCAGACCGTGTAATTGTAATAGATGATGGCAAAGTCGAGCTTTGCGGAACCCCGATGGAGATTTTTCCGCAGGTTAAACGGCTTAAAGAGCTTGGGCTTGATGCCCCCCAGGGCACAGAGCTTATATACAGACTAAACAAGCTTGGGTTTGACATAAACCCGCACGCTTTAAAATACGAGGATTGTGCAGACAGAATTTTAGAAACTTTAGGTGATTAAAATGATACAGCTAAAAGATGTAAGCTATATTTATATGCAGGGCGGGCCTTTTGAAAAAAAGGCTTTAGACAGCGTGAGCCTTTCTATCGGCAAGGGCGAGTTTATAGGGCTTATCGGGCATACGGGTTCGGGCAAATCAACCCTTATTCAGTTGCTCAACGGATTGCTTAAAGCATCATCAGGCGATATAATTGTAGACGGCAAAAATTTGTCAGACAAAGAAACTAAGCTTCGGGATATTCGTTTTAAGGTGGGGCTTGTTATGCAGTACCCCGAATATCAGCTTTTTGAAGAAACGGTATACAAAGACATAGCCTTTGGTCCATCAAATATGGGACTTTCCGAAAACGAGATAAAGGAGCGGGTAGAGTTTGCCGCAAGTGTTGTGGGACTTTCGCCCGAATTACTTGAAAAATCGCCCTTTGACTTATCGGGTGGACAGAAAAGAAGAGTTGCAATTGCGGGTGTAATTGCTATGCAGCCGCAGGTTTTAATTCTTGACGAGCCAACTGCGGGACTTGACCCAAAGGGTAGAGATGAAATTCTTTATAAGATAAAGGATATGCACAGCCGTATGAATTTGACGGTCATATTGGTATCTCACAGTATGGAGGATGTTGCAAAGCTTGCAGACAGAATTTTGGTTATGAACGGCGGCAGAGTCGAAATGTTTGACACTCCCGAAAAAATCTTTAAGCAAGGGGAGAGGCTTACTCAAATCGGACTTAATGTTCCGCAGATAACAAAAATAACAGATAGATTAAGAGCGCAGGGCGTGCCTCTTTCTGCGGGAATTTACACGATAGAGGATGCGATTTCTCAGCTTGAGAAAATTCTTAAGAAGGGGGATGCGATATGTTAAAGGACATAACACTTGGTCAGTATTTCCCCGGCGAAACTGTTATCCATAAGCTTGACCCAAGAGCAAAAATTCTGTTTATGATTTGCTATATGGTAGTTACCTTTCTGGTAGACAGCCTCTTTGGATATATCGCACTCGGAATTTTTGTGGCGGGCGTTGTTTTCCTTTCGAAAATTCCGCCAAGGTTTGTGCTTAAAGGGCTCAAACCCATACTTTTGTTCATCGTCATAACGGGACTTTTCAATCTGTTTTTGACCAGCGGCGAAGTTATATGGCGATTTGGATTTTTGAAAATCACAAGAGAGGGCGTATATATTGCCGTCTTTATGATATTAAGACTTACATTTCTGATAGTGGGTACATCGCTTTTAACACTTACAACATCGCCTATTGCGTTAACTGACGGAATGGAACATCTTTTAAAGCCGTTTTCACGCATAGGTGTGCCCGCGCATGAGCTTTCTATGATGATGTCGATTGCGCTCAGGTTTATTCCGACACTTATGGAGGAAACCGACAAGATAATAAAGGCTCAGGCGGCAAGGGGAGCAGACTTTGAAAGCGGAAGCCTTGTAAAAAGAGCAAAGGCTATGATACCGATTTTAGTGCCATTGTTTATCAGCGCATTCCGCCGTGCAGATGAGCTTGCAACCGCAATGGAATGCCGTTGCTATAACGGCGGCGAGCATCGCACAAGCCTTCACGAGTTGAAGTTTAAAAGCAGAGATATGGGCGGTCTTGTTGTTATGGTTGTATTAACAATAGCAATTATTTTAATTTAAGGTGAAAAATATGAAAAACATTGCGGTCAGGCTGATGTATGACGGCTCGAATTATCACGGCTGGCAGTATCAGAAGAACGGAGTTACCGTTCAGGAGGTAATTGAAAAGGCGCTTTCAAAAATCACGGGCGAAAGCATTAAGGTTACGGGCTCGAGCCGTACTGATGCGGGCGTTCATGCGCTTGACTATGTTTTTAATTTTAAATCCAATACCAATATACCTGCCGATAAATTGCCATACGCTCTTAACTATGAGCTTAATAATGATATAGTGGCAACATCTGCGTGGGAGGCAGACGAGGATTTTAATGCCCGATTTTCGTCAAAGGGTAAAAAGTATATCTATAAAATCTGGAACGCTAAAATGCGAAATCCGTTTTATACGGGATACAGCTGGTATCTGCCCTACACACTTGACCGGAAAAAGATGGCAGAGTGTGCCAAGCATTTTGTCGGAACTCACGATTTCTCGGCATTTATGGCGGCGGGCGGAAGCCAGAAGACCACAGTTCGCACGATAAAGGAGTGCTTTGTTGAAATCGAAAACGATTTGATAACGGTGACGGTTTCTGCTGATGCATTTTTGTATAATATGGTAAGAATAATTACCGGAACTATCGTAGAATGCGGGATGGGCAAAATCGAGCCTTGCGACATACCCGGCATAATAGATAGCGGCGACAGAAGAAAAAGCGGGCTTACTGCACCGCCTGAAGGACTTTTTTTAAAAGAGGTTTATTATTGATGAAAGGAATGAAGCGGCATTATGGCAAATAAATATATAAATAGAATAGATGCAATGCTTAAAAAGACCGCAGAGGTTAAAATAGGCAGACGAAAAAGAGTCGTATATCCGTTTAAGCTTGCGGCGTTTGCGATTGCTTTGGTCATAGTGCTTAATCTTTTAGTTTCATTTATTTTTTCGGGAAGAGGCAGTGACAATGTAAACATAAGCTTTGAGATGGGCAACGATTATAAGGCGACGGCGGTGGGGACAATGGTTGCGCTTTCAAACAACAGAGGAGTTGTGGGCATTACCGAAAACGGAAAGGTTAAGTGGCAGATTGAAAAGGCTTTGTCTGAACCGACACTTGATACAGAGGGAGATTATCTTTTGCTTTACGATATGGCGGGCAAGCACTTTGCAGCAAGCTATAAAAAAGGAGCAGAAAAGGTAAATTATAATATAGAAAATGATATAATATCCGCAAAGATTACAAACAGAGGCATTGCCGCCTTTGCAACCGAAACTGATGGATACAAGGGCAAGGTGATGGTTTTTGACAAAAAGGGCAAGCTTAAATTTGAATGGAAGAGCGGCGGCGGATATATTTCGGATATAGATATTACCGAAAAGGGCAAATATCTGGCAGTAGCTCAATTTCTGCCGGGAGATAACGAGATTGTGGCAAGGGTTAATTTCATTGACACAAGACGAGGCGAGGTTATAGCCGTTGTTGAGCGGAAAAATGAAATTATTGCAGAGGCGAAATTCATAAATTCCGACAAACTGCTTATCGTGACGGACAGCAATATACTGGGATACAGCCACAAGGGAAAAGAACTTTTCTGCACATCGCTTGTAGGAAAAAATCCAACCCATTATGATTTAAGAAGTGATAACTTAATTGGCATAGTTACACACGATAACAGAGGTAACTCGGTGCTTGAATTTTATTCTATGGGCGGAAAGCTCCGCAGTTCTTATGTTGCATCGGGCGAGATACGAGCGCTTTCTGTAAGAGGCCGCAGTGCGATTATTGCAGACCGAAGCGGAGTGGTAAGAGTATCTGCATCCGGAAGAGCAAAGAGCGTAAATCAGGTTTCGCGTGATATAAAGGATATTGCTTTATTTGAAAGCAGTAACCGTGCAATGGTGGTAGGTGCATCTCAGGCTGAAGTAATAGGAGTGAGGTAGTCTATGAACTATGTTGATATTATAATACTCATAATAATAGTTTTGCTCGGCGTGCTTGGCGCAAAGAGGGGTTTTGTAAAGTCGGTAATCGGCATACTTTCTCTTGCGGCATCTGTTGCGCTTGCGTGGATGCTCTATCCCGTAATTGCAGAGATACTCGAAAGCGTCGGAGTAAAAAAGGCTATCTATGAGGCGATATATAACAACATAGCATCCGCAATAGGAGCGGGCAAATCCCCCGATGCTTTTCCGCAGATTATAGGGCAGGCGATAGAATCGGGCGAAACTGCAATTTCGCAGTCGGTAGCAAGCTCGGCGGCAGTAACAGTATTAAATGCCATTGCTTTTGTTTTAGTTTTAGTTATTTCAAAAATAGTGATTTTTGTGGCATCAAAAATTCTGATAAAAATTTCAAATTTTTCAATCATTGGCTTTTTCAATCGGATATTCGGCGGACTTTTCGGTGTTTTGCAGGGTATAATAATAGTATATATTGCGCTGACCGTTATCTATGCGGTTGCACCAATCAGGGAAAATCCCGTTATTTCAAAGCAAATCGAAAGCTCGTATCTTGCAAAGGTGATGTACGGCGAAAAACCCATAACTCAAATGATTGAAGATAAAGGGGGCGTTGATGATGGACAGAGCACAACTTGAAAATTTAAGCATAGCAGACCTTAAAGAAGAGGCAAAAAAGCTTGACATAAAAGGCGTAAGCAAACTTAAAAAAGCTGAACTTATCGAAAAAATTCTTGAAAATACAGAGGAGAATAAAAATTCTCAAACTGATAAAGATAATTACACAGACCCCGTAAGGCGCACAAATTTAATGAGCGGAGTGTTGGAAGTTTTAGCTGACGGATACGGATTTTTAAGATGTAACAATTACCAGACGGGCGAGAATGATGTATATGTTTCGCAAAATTTAATCCGCAGATTTAATTTAAAGACGGGCGATTTCATAATCGGCAACAGCCGTATGCAGCACGAGGGCGAAAAATATCAGGCTCTTTTATATGTGCAGACCGTAAATGGTGACCCGGTTGATGTTTCAATAAAAAGAAAGGCGTTCGATGATTTAACGCCAATCTATCCAACCGAAAGACTAAAGCTTGAAAGAGGCGGGGTTGATTATGCTATGCGCCTTATTGATTTGGTCGCTCCAATCGGCAAAGGGCAAAGAGGTATAATCGTTGCGCCTCCAAAGGCGGGAAAGACCACTCTTTTAAAAAGTATTGCAAACAGCATTACCGAAAACAACCCCGATGTTTCGCTTATAGTATTACTTATTGACGAGAGGCCCGAAGAGGTTACCGATATGCAAAGAAGCATCAAGGGCGATGTAATATTTTCTACATTTGACGAGGAGCCTCAAAATCACGCAAAGGTTGCTGAAATTGTATTAGAGCGTGCGAAACGACTTGTAGAGCATAAAAAAGATGTAGTGATTTTACTCGATAGTATAACCAGACTTTCAAGAGCATATAATCTGGTTATTTCTCCCACAGGAAGAACGCTGTCGGGCGGACTTGACCCGGGTGCACTCTTTAAACCAAAAAGATTTTTCGGTGCGGCAAGAAATATAGAAGAGGGCGGAAGCCTTACAATTCTTGCAACTGCACTCGTTGAAACGGGAAGCCGAATGGACGATGTAATATTTGAGGAATTTAAGGGTACGGGCAATATGGAGATACACCTTGACAGACGGCTTCAGGAAAAGAGGGTATTCCCTGCGATAGATATTGCAAAGTCGGGAACGAGAAAGGAAGAACTGCTTCTTACCCAAAAAGAAATAGAGGCAATGTGGAGTATGAGGCGGGCGCTTTCAGACAAGCCGACTGCCGATGTTACCGAAAATATGATAAGCTGGCTTATGAGAACGAAAACAAATCAGGAATTTATAGATAACACAGGAAAGGTTTTTGAGGACAATGATAAATAAACTGTTTAAAACACTTGTATGTACCATCTTGGCTATATTGACAGTATCACAATTTTCTGTTTTTGCGGCATCAAAGCCGCCTGCGTGGCTTCAAAGCGTAGAGGGCACAATGCCTGAAGAAGAAGAGTCTGCCGAATTAAAGGCGTGGCGCGAGGAAAAGCGAACACTTAAAGTGCCGATACTTTTATACCACCACATAACTACAGACCAATTTACCGATGAAGAGTCGGTATCGCTCATATCTCCTGAAGATTTCAGACTTCATATGGAGGCGATAAAAGCGGCGTTTTCGCCTATTAGTCTTCGTGATTATTATGAGTATGTTATGTGCGATAACGGAAAGGTTACTCTTCCTAAAAATCCGATAGTTATCACATTTGATGACGGATATTTAAGCAACTACGAAATTGCATACCCCATATTAAAGGAGCTTAATATCCCCGCCACAATCTTCATTGTTACTGATACTGTGGGTGCAATTGCGGGCGAAGGCAAGGTTAACAATTCGCACTTTAGCTGGGAGCAGGCAAAGGAGATGGAGAGTAGCGGGCTTATAGAAATTCAGTCACATACCGTGAGTCATTTAAAACTTACCGAGCAGACAATGATTGAGAGCATAAGACAGCTTCGAAAATCCAAGTACGACATTGAGAAAAATTTAGGCAAGCGTTGTGATATGGTAGCGTATCCGTATGGTGCATATAACGAAACATTAAAAAATGCCGCAAGAGCGGCAGGATATAAAATGCAACTGCTGGTTGATAACAAGAGTACAGGGCTTGAATATGATGTGAACTTGCCGGGTGAGGGCGTTGAGTCAATAACCAGGATAACGGTAGCGGGTACGATGGGAAATGTAAATGTTATCGAAACGATAATACAGACAATGAACAGCAAAGAAATTCCCGCCGAGTAAAGAAAAAAGCTGCCGCAAAAGCGGCAGCGTTTAATCCTAAAGTTCTTCGTCAGGAGCATCCATAGCTTCCTGATACTTTTCTAAGATTTGAGCGTGAAGAAGCTCGCGGGTTTCTGCATTGATAGGATGAGCGATGTCTTTGAATTCACCATCAGGAGTCTTGCGGCTCGGCATAGCGATAAAGAGCTTGTCCTGGCCCTCAATAACCTTAATGTCGTGAACTACAAAAGCGTCGTCAAATGTAACAGAAACAACTGCTTTCATACGGCCCTCTGAGTTAATCTTGCGAACTCTAATGTCTGTGATTTGCATGTGTAAATCCCCCTCGCCACGATTAGTGGCTATGTATAATATATTTTAATTATTTTTCAAAGAATAAATTTATGGAAGGAAGCCGAAAAATGAATGATTTTTCAATATCTCAACTTAAACCGAATGCAAAAATCCATATGATAGGAATAGGCGGAATAAGTATGAGTGCCCTTGCAAATATGCTTATTCATTTAGGATACGAGGTATCAGGCTCAGATGCTAAGGCGTCTTCTCTTACCGAGGAATTGTCTTATAAGGGAGCCACAATCTATATCGGACAAAGCAGGGAAAACATAAAGAACCCTGACCTTGTTTGTTATACCGCTGCAATTTCTGCAAGCAATCCTGAGCTTATGGCGGCAAGAGAGCTGTCCGTTCCCGTAATCGAGAGAGCAGAGCTTTTAGGTGCTATAATGGAGCTTTACAAATACCCCATAGCAGTTGCCGGAACGCACGGAAAAACAACAGCGACATCTATGCTATCGCTGGTGCTTTTAGCTGCAGATGTGGACCCCACAATATTAGTTGGAGGAGAGCTTAAACAAATCGGCGGAAATATCCGAATTGGCAAGCAGGACTTTCTCCCCTTTGAGGCTTGTGAATATGTAGAAAGCTTTCTGCACTTCAAACCGTTTTTGTCCATAATTACAAATGTTGAGGAGGACCACTTGGATTATTTTAGTGGTATTAACCATATTATAACATCTTTTAGAAAATTTGCAAGCCTTACTTCACCACTTGGATGCATTATTGTTTGTTCTGACGATAAACATACTGCCGAAGTTGTGCAAAATGTTGATAGAAAAGTGATAAAATATGCAATAGACGACGAATCTGCCGATTATATTGCAAGGAATATAGAGTATGACAGTCGTGGTTGTGCTGAATTTGATGTATTCTGCGACGGCAAAGAAAAGGTAAAAATCAAGTTGAATGTTCCGGGAAGACACAATGTTTTAAATGCGCTCTCTTCGGTTGCAACGGCTGACTTTTTTGGGCTTTCGATGGAGGCGGTGAAAAAAGGCCTTGCTGATTTTGGCGGAACAAAACGCCGTTTTGAAAAAATAGGCGAGGTTAACGGCTGTCAGGTTATTGACGATTACGCTCATCACCCAACCGAGATAAAGGCAACACTTGAGTCGGCAAAAAAGATGGGCAAAAAGATAAATGTTGTATTTCAGCCTCATACCTACACAAGAACAAAAGCGCTTCTTGATGATTTTGCAGAGGTTTTAAGCCTTGCGGATAAGGTTATGATATGCGATATTTATCCTGCAAGGGAGGAGTATGACGGGACTATCCATTCTTGTGATTTGGCGCTGAAAATTCCCGAAGTTACCTATATAAATGATAACAAGTCGATGGCAAAATATCTAGAGAAGATTCTCACAAAAGACGATATGCTGATTACTATGGGTGCCGGCGATGTATATAAAATCGGGTACGATTTATGCGGAAAAGAGGCGTAGAAAATGAAAATTTCAGAGCTCTTAAAAAACGATAAGGTGACGGTATCGTGTGAGCTTTTTCCGCCTAAAGAGGGCGGAGAGCTTGAGCGGGCAAAGCAGGTTGTGGCAGATATAGCAAGGCTTAAGCCCGCGTATATGAGTGTTACATATGGGGCAGGAGGCACAAATTCCGACAATGCGATAAGTGTCGCAAACGAGGTGCAGAATGTAAACGGAGTAACTGCTCTTGCGCATTTAACTTGTGTAGCATCCGAGAAAGCGGATATATACAGAGTTTTAACCGAACTTAAATCAAAAGGAATTGAAAATATCCTTGCTCTTCGCGGTGATATGCCAAAAGAGGGCGGTGTGCCGTCTGAAAGCTTTAAGCACGCTTGTGATTTGATGAAAGAAATCCGTGATTTTGGCGGTTTCTGCATTGGAGGTGCGTGCTATCCTGAAGGACACCCGGATGCCAATACGCTTGAAAAGGATATAGAAAACCTTAAAATCAAGCAGGAATGCGGCTGCGAATTTTTAACGACACAAATGTTTTTTGACAATGATATATTATATAATTTTATGTATAAGCTGCTTCGTGCGGGGGTTGATATTCCCGTGACGGCGGGGATTATGCCGGTTATTAACGCAAAGCAGATAAAGAGAATATGTGCTCTTTCGGGCACGCAACTGCCGAGAAGATTTTGCGCAATAGTAGAGCGTTTTGCAGACAACCCCGATGCTATGCGCCAGGCGGGAATTGCGTATGCGACAGAGCAGATAATTGATTTGCTTGCAAACGGAATTAACAATATACATATTTATACTATGAACCGCCCCGATATTGCAGAAAGTATTTTCAATAATTTATCACAGATTATAAACTAAGGAGAAAAATAATGGAATTATATAATGGCAGACCCGAGGATATATCGGGCAGACTCGAAAAGGAAATCAGGGTATACGATTTGCTCGATAGCCTCGGAATTCCGTTTCATCGTGTTGACCACAGCGTTGCGGGAAAGATGGAAGCCTGCAAAGAAATAGACGAGGCTTTAGGCGTGGTTATCTGCAAAAATTTATTTTTGTGTAACCGCCAGAAAACAAAATTTTATCTTTTGATGATGCCTGCGGACAAGCCGTACAGAACACGCATTTTTTCAAAGCTTGCGGGCGTTTCAAGACTGTCATTTGGTGAACCTGAGGATATGGAGAGATTGCTTGATTTAACGCCCGGTTCTGTCAGCATATTCGGGCTTATGAACGATAAGGATAATGAGGTCAGCCTTTATATAGATGAAGATGTGTTAAAGGGTGAGTTTATAGGTTGCCATCCTTGTATAAACACATCAAGTCTAAGACTTAAGACCAAAGATGTTATCGAAAAGTTTTTGCCTGCTGTAAAGCATAGTATGACACCTGTGGTTATGCCATATGATGAGGAAGAATAAAAGGTGAACGAAATTTCGTTCACCTTTTTCATTTTATGAAACTTTCTATTCGGTTAAGTGCCTCGTTTATATTCTCTATTGAATAAGCGTAGGAGCAACGGATAAAGCCCTCTCCGCTTTCGCCAAAGGCGTTTCCGGGGATAACTGCGATTTTCTTTTCGCGAAGTGCTCTGTCGCAGAATTCGTCGGAAGAAAGTCCTGTGCTTTTAATGCAGGGGAAGCAATAAAATGCACCCTTTGGCTCAAAGCAGTCAAGACCCATATCGTTAAAGCCTTTAACGATGACCTTTCTTCGCATATCATATTCGTCGCGCATCATTTCAATATCGGCATCTCCGTTTTTAAGAGCCTCAACTGCCGCATACTGAGCGGTGGTGGGCGCTGACATAATCGCAAACTGATGAACCTTTGTCATAGCCTTTATTATGTCGGGGTGTCCGCAGGCATAGCCTAAACGCCAACCCGTCATAGCGTAAGCCTTTGAAAAACCGCTTACCAGAATTGTACGCTCATACATTTCGGGGATATTCGCAATAGAAAAATGCTTTTCGTCGCCGTATGTAAGCTCTGCATATATCTCATCTGCAAGAACTATAATGTCTGTGCCTTTTAAGACTTCGGCAATATCCTCTAAATCCTTTTTGCTCATTGTTCCGCCCGTTGGGTTGTTTGGAAAGGGCAGAACCAAAAGCTTTGTCTTAGGAGTTATAGCCGCCTTAAGTTCGTCAGCGGTAAGGCGGAAATCATTTTCAGCCTTAGTATTGATTATAACCGGAACACCGCCCGCAAGAGCTGTAATCGGGCGATAGCACACAAAGCATGGCTCGGGTATGATAACCTCGTCACCGGGAGAAATAACCGCACGGATGCAAAGGTCGATAGCTTCAGAGCCTCCGACCGTAACGATTACCTGTGAAAGCGGCTCATAGCTTAAAGAAAATCTGCGGTTTAAGTAGTTTGCAATCTCAACCCTAAGCTCCTTTAAGCCGGAGTTTGAGGTATAGTAAGTCTGTCCCTGAGTAAGAGAAGAAATACCCGCATCTCTTATGTGCCAGGGAGTGATAAAATCAGGTTCGCCTATTCCCAGAGAGATGACATCGTCCATCTCTGCCGCAATATCAAAAAATTTTCGTATCCCCGACGGCGGAATATCCCGCACGACAGGGTTTAAAAGCTTTGTTACATCAAGACTCATAAGGAGATAACCTCTCTTTCATCCTTTGAGGGCTTGTGACAGATAATGCCGTCATACTTATATCTCTTTAAGACAAAGTGTGTCGATGTACTGATTACAGATTCCATAGAAGCAAGATGCTCCGATACAAAGAGCGAGATTTCACGGATGTTGCTACCCTCGACCGTGATGCCGAAGTCATAGCTTCCGCTCATTAAGTTTATGGCTTTTACCTCGGGGAACTGATAAATTCTCTCTGCGATTTTGTCAAAGCCGCTCGTTCTCTGCGGAGTAACCTTAAGTTCAATATATGCAGTAACTCTTTCGCTGCCGTATGCCTTATCCCAGTTAAGATGCGCCCCATAGCCCATAATAACGCCCTCTTTTTCGAGAGAGTCAATAATCTCGGCTATTTCTGTTGTGTCAATGTCAAGCATAGTGGACATCTGTTCAAGAGAGGCACGACAGTCATTGTGAAGCAAATTTAAAACTTTTTCTGTTTTGTTAATATTGGAATTAGACATAATAAAACCTCCAAATTATATATTATAAATTTCGCCGTTTGCTATTACTTTATCGGGAAGAGCCGTAATGTCAAGCGGATTTCCCTTCCATATAACAAGGTCTGCATCAAGACCTTGTCTTATGCTGCCTATGCGGTCTGAAAGCCCGCATATTTGGGCAGGAATAATTGTTATCGCTTTAAGAGCATCAAGCTGTGAAAGTCCGTTCTTCATACTCATTGCCGCACAAAGAGGAAGAAGCCTCTGCGGTGTTTCGGGGTGGTCGGTGATGATGGCGGTTCTTACTCCGCTTTGGGTGAGAATTGCACTTGCCGCCTCTGTCATATTTTTAAGTTCGGGTTTGCTGCGGTCTGTAAGACACGGCCCCGATAAAACAGGATAATCCTTTATATCATCCTTAATTAAATGCCCCTCGGTTGCGTGAACCAGCACAAGCTTTAAACCAAATTCCTTTGCGATGCGGATCGCAGTAAAAATATCGTCTGCACGATGCACGTGGGCGTGCACCTGAATTTCGCCCCTGAGTGCCTTGCTGAGAATATCTGATTTCATATCAAATTCGGGCAAATCCTCATCGGAATCTGCGTTGTGCTTTTCTATTCTTTCAAGATATTCTTTTGCTTTGAAAAGCGCCTCTCTTATCTGGGCGGCAATCGCCATTCTGGTAGACGGAACCTGACTTTTTTCGCTGTATGCGTTTTTGGGATTTTCGCCAAATGCCATTTTTATTGCAAGAGGCTCTTTTATTATCATATTGTCAACGCAACGACCATATGTTTTCATAGCAAGAATTTGTCCGCCGATGGGATTTGCACTGCCCGGCCCCGTAACAACCGATGTAACGCCCGCCGAAAGTGCTTCCGAAAAGGCTCTGTCCATAGGGTTTATGGCATCAATCGCACGAAGCTGAGGCGTAATCGGCTCGTATTCTTCGTTGCCGTCAGCCCCCTCAAAATCAAGACTGTCCTCCCACATACCGATGTGAGAATGAGCATCAATCAAACCCGGAGTGATATATGCGCCATTTGTATCAATCACATTATCAAAAGAGCCATCAAGGCAAGACATTTCCCCGACATCTTTAATTTTGCCGTCTTGTATGACTATGTAGCCGTTTTGAATTTCGTCTGTGCACATAGTCAGAATTCTGGCGTTCTTTATAAGAGTCATAGCTTTCTCTCCTAAAAACCTATAAATTCCATATCATATTTTTCGGCAAGTGCCTTTGCGGCATCCTGCTCAAGTATCATACCAGCCGTTGAAATACAATCGGCAACAAGCGCCGAGTCGCCCACAATGGTAACACTTGAAAGTCCGTTGTCTGCGGGATAGCCATCATTTGGGTCTATAATGTGGTGGTATTTTTTACCCTCCCACTCAAAGTAGCGTTGGTAATTGCCCGATGTGACAACTGCGCCCTCTTCAATCGTAACAGTAGTTATATAGCCGTCGCCGTTTGGATTTGCAATGCCGATTTCCCACTTGCCGTCTGCACGGTTGGGGTTTTTGCCAAAGGCATAAACCGTTCCGCCAAAATTGATAAGCCCGAATTTTGCGCCCGATTTTTTAAGAATTTTTATTGCGGCATCAACCGCACCGCCCTTAGCCACTGCACCTAAGTCGAGCTTCACCTCGTCATATCTTTTGATGACGGTTTTGTCCTTTTCGTTAAGGCGTATAAATCTGCTTGTGGTAAAACGCAAAGCCTCGTTGATTTCTTCGGGAGTAGGGGGAGCGTGGTTGCCCTTTTCAAAATCCCATACATCCTTAAGCGGTCCCGTAGTGATATCGAACGCTCCGTCCGTTGCGCCGTAGATTTCTACCGCCTTTTGCATCATATCAAAGGTACGCTCGGAAAAACGAACATATTCATTTGCCTTTGCGGAATTAAATTTTGAAAGAGTAGAGGAATCCGAAAAAAAGTCGGTTTCGGTTGCTATTTTATGAATTTCTGCAAATGCGTTAATAGCGTGTCTTTCGTTGTCTGTTGTGATGGTGCAAACCGTGTCCATTAAAAATTCTGTAGCTGTATATTGTGTGGGAGCCGAACAACCCGAAAAAACAATGCATAGTATGAAAATCAAAGCTAAAATCTTTTTCATAATGTCAAGTACCTCTCGTCTGTAACAATAATCTACTTATTATAACACAGAAAATAAAATTTCGCAAGGTTTTTAAGAGAGATAATGGGAAATCATTATGTCAAGGGATTTTCAAAAATAATTTTAATATTATTGTAAACCATTTGTAACAAAAAAGAGAGCCGATTTTGCCCATAAAATCGTTTGCTGTGGATAACTTCCCAAAAACTGTGGATTTCTAATATTTCACCTATTCAAACCTGTGGATAATGTGGGTAAGTCTGTTAATAACTATAAAATCGGGACTTTTAAAAGTGGAAAAAATTTTGTAGCACCAAGTCGAAGAGGGGCGAATTGTTACGCTAATGTTACAGAGTGGTTTACATAATGCAGAAAAATTTTTCTTGACATTTTGTATGTTTATGATCTCGGTAAAATTGCGATAATTTATACAAAATGACGCTTGAAAATTTTAAAATGAGGTGGTATAATTATGCTGAGGGAATTTGGAATAAAATTGCTTGCAGAATAATTTTCTGCAGTTTACATAGATACTTTCAAGAAAAAAGGAGAAATGGAGAAATGGATTTTTTTGATGTGTTGACACTCATTGGTGGGTTATGTCTTTTCTTGTTTGGTATGAATATTATGGGCGACTCGTTAGAGCGCAGCGCGGGTGACGGACTTAAAAATCTGCTTGGCAGACTTACGACCGGCAAAGCGGCAGGATTTTTTACAGGACTTGGCGTAACGGCGGTTATTCAGTCATCATCTGCTACGACAGTTATGGTGGTAGGATTTGTAAACTCGGGACTTATGACGCTTACTCAGGCAATCAATGTTATTATGGGTGCTAATGTAGGTACAACAGTTACGGCGTGGATATTAAGTTTGACGGGTATCGAGGGCTCTTCGTTCTTTGTAACTATGCTAAAGCCTACATCATTTACACCTATACTTGCGCTTATTGGTATAGTTATGACAATGGCATCAAAGAGCAATCGCAAAAAGGATATAGGAACGATACTTTTAGGCTTTGCAACACTTATGTTTGGTATGGACACTATGTCGGGTGCAGTTGCAGGACTTAAAGAGGTTGAGGGCTTCCGCAACATTCTGGTTATGTTCTCAAATCCGATTTTGGGTGTGCTTGCAGGTGCGTTGCTTACTGCGATAATTCAGTCATCATCTGCATCGGTTGGTATTTTGCAGGCTTTATCTTCAACAGGACAGATAACAGTTGGAACATCTATCCCCATTATTATGGGACAGAATATCGGTACTTGTGTAACGGCGCTTATATCTTCAATCGGCACAAACAGAAATGCGCGCCGTGCATCAATGGTGCATCTTTCGTTTAATGTAATAGGTACAATAGTTCTTCTTATTGTATTCTGGGTTGTTACATCGCTTGCAGACTTTGCGCTTATAGGATTGTCGGCAAATCAGGTTACGATAGCGATTGCACATACAGCCTTTAATGTTTTGTGTACGCTTATAATGCTTCCTATGGCGGGACTTTTAGAAAAGCTTTCGTACAGACTTGTACCCGAACCTGAAAAATCAGGTGACGAGGATGAAATCGTTGAGCTTGATGAGCGTTTGATGGCAACTCCTGCTATTGCGCTTGACCGCTGTCGAGTTGTCGCAAATACTATGGCGAAGCAGTCGATAAATGCGTTTAAAAAGGCACTTGACACGCTTAACGGATATGATGCAGACGATGCGGATAAAATTCGCAAATACGAAAAAACAGTTGACCACTACGAAGATATTTTAGGCTCGTATCTTGTAAAGCTTAACACCACATCGCTCAGCGATAAGGACTCGAATGAATCAAGTAAGTTGTTATTTGTAATCGGCGATTTCGAGAGAATTTCTGACCATGCGGTAAACATAGTTGAGTCAGCCGAAGAGATAATGAATAAAGAAACCATTTTCAGCGAGGGTGCAGTAAAGGAGATAGGACAGCTTATAAATGCGGCAAACGAGATTGTGGATTTGACATACGATGCCTTTAAGGATGCAGACCTTCACAAAGCAAGTCAGGTTGAACCGCTTGAACAGGTTATAGATAAATTAAGAACTCAGCTTAAAGCAAATCACATTGCAAGACTTCAAAGAAACGAATGCTCTATCGAGGCGGGCTTTATCTGGGGAGATATTTTAAATAATATCGAGCGTGTTGCAGACCATTGTTCAAATGTTGCAGTATGTGTGCTTGAGATGGCGCACAAGACTCTCGGGGTTCACGAGTATCTGCACAATGTTAAAAAGAACAGCCCTGAATTTTTAGAGATGTATAACGAATATCTTGAAAAGTACAAACTGAACTAAAAAAAGACCCGCAAGGGTCTTTTTTTAATTGAAAATTGAAAATTAAAAGATATACCATGTATATTTTTTAGTATATAAAGGTAACATTTTTTGAAAAGAGGTTATTTTTTCCTATCGGGATACATAAGTCCTTTCGGTAAATTTAAAAAATAATCTGCGGAAATCTTAAAAAATGAACATATTTCTTTAATATCTTCTATACTTGGCTCACATTTGTTATTTTCTATATATGATATTTTTCTTTGAGTCATATTTATTTTTTTCCCAAGTTGTGATTGAGTTAAATCAGCATCTTCCCGTAAAGCTTTAATTTTTTCGCCAAATGATAGGACCATTTATACCACCTCAAAAAAATATTAACATAGACAGAAATTTTCTATTGACATTTAGATAATAATTGTCTATAATAAAAGTAAATATTTTACAAAGGAGGGAATAATATGGAAATCTATAAAGAGTTATACTTTAAATTACTCGGTGCGATTGCTGATGTAACAGAAACGCTTGAGAATTTGCAAAAAGAATGTGAAGAGATATACATAAGTAGCTCAGACGAAGAAAATGAATAGCTTTTCGCTTTTGCGAAAAGCTACTTTAATTTTCAATTTTCCATTTTCAACTTTCAATTAAAAAGCACCCTGCGGGGTGCTTTTTTCAAATATTTTCAAAAATTTTGGACATAGTGTTATAAAGTGGCGTTAAAAAACAAATAATACTATCAAAAGCAAAAATTTA
>JAZREZ010000015.1:0-8818 GCA_045661045.1 Clostridia bacterium | reverse complement strand
TGAAATATGTTCTTATTTCGTCAAGCGACAGCCCTAAGTCCTGAAATACACGGATTGTTCGGACTTGTGTAAAGGTATCAATGGTGTAATACCTGTTGCCTGCAGTCCCGTCTTTTTTGTCAGGCTTTATAAGACCTTTTGTTTCATAATTCAAGATTGCTTTTCTTGTAATACCAACGGCTTTTGCAATTTCGCCGATGGAAAATAAATTGTGGTTGCCCATAAAAATATCTCTCTTTCAAAGCAAAAATAAAATTTTTTGTAAAAGTTAAAAATTATCAAAAAAATACTTGCATCGTACCCTAGGGGACGGTGTATAATCATTATAGCATAGTATATATAATTTTTCAAGATGTAGAAAAAAATAGTTGCTAATCACCGTATTTAGTGGAAAAAGTGCTATTTGTTTCACAAACAACAAACAATTGCAGAAATGGAAGATGATAAAATTGAAACTAAAAGACTATTGCATTAAAGAAGGAAAGGAGTATTTATTAGACGAGTGGGATGAAGAGAAAAATCTGCCGTTCACACCCGAAACCGTCAGCAGCGGAAGCAACATACCTGTATGGTGGAAATGCAAAGAAGGTCATTCGTGGCAGACGCAGGTGCGAAGCCGTGCGAAAACACTTACACGATGTCCCAAATGCCTTGAAATCGAATTGGCAGCAAAAAGAGAACAGCAAATGGAAATGTTCAAAGAGCGATTCGTCGCTAAAGAAAAGCATCCGAGAACCTGAAGATGCTAAAACAATTTCGGATTTTGCGGAAGCGTAAAAGCTCTGTTTAATCATAATAAATTTTTAAAAAGAAGGGATATTAAATGAAAAGAATTTTAAGTACAGTTTTTGTGCTATGTATGATTATCAGCATATTACCGTTACAAGCAGTAACAGCAACAGAGGTAGATGCAGAGACTAACACCGCAACTTTAGAGAAGTTCGGTTTTGCACCTGACCCGAGTACATATGACACCAATGCGTTGAAGCCCGGTAAGCATATAGTAGACCAAAGGTATGACCTGTATGCAGACTTTGGTAACAAGGTACAAAAGCGCCAATTCAGCAAGAGAAAAAATACCGGAGCGGGTAACACCTATTATGATTATGCTATAGATGGCGGAACAAATTATACCAATGGAAAGAACGACGTATTCTTTACTTCAACAGCCTTTGATCCTACAGGCAGCAGATCGGATAATTATCTTGCAAGAATTACTCTGGCAGATAATATATGGGGCGGTCAGTTGAAACTCAGCGTATTTGATTCTGAAGGTAAAGTGGTTATAGACAACTATGTCACAAGTGGTCATATCTCCACATCTACGCAAATTCATGTATGGGATCTGGAAGGTTTGATTGCGATAAAAGCCGGTGACTTTGATGGCGACGGCAAGGATGAGCTTGCAATTTATACTCCGAATAACTACAAGGAAACATCATCAGGAAGTATCCATGCAGATATTTTTGTAAACATATATAAAATTGATGTTAATTCGAAGTCTGTTTCCAATACACAGACTATTGATCTTTCCTCAAGGTCAAGTGCAGGAGAAATATGCGAGTGGGAATATACCTATAAAGACGGTAACAAAAGATACTACTGTCTGCCTTATGTAGCACTTTCGGCTGATGACCTTAACGGCGACGGAATAGACGACCTTATGGCAACTATCAGCTTTTCTACATATTACCGTGGAACTTCGTACAAAACAAAATACACAACCAAGCAAATCCTGGATCACAACACGTATTTTGCATCCGTGCTTGAAGCATATGAGGGTAGCTTGGGGGGTAAGCTCAATCAGACAGTTAAACATAAAATGCTTGTGACCAAAAAAATGGGTGATTATCGCTATGTACTGCGTAATGCGAATGCAATAGTGGCAGATGTAACAGCAGATGGCAGCAGAGAAATCGTAATCGGCGGTAACTATACAAGAGTTACCTACAGGTCCACCCATTCATCTACTACAGCTAACGAAAACCGTTGTGTATGGATAGACGAAAACGATGCGGCAAGAAACATAATAGGCTTTACAACATACGAAGACTTGAAAAATTATAATCCGTCAGAAGAGAACACTGCATATCAATGGACTATCCGGGAAACCGGTGTTGCACAGTTGCATTATTATGAAGATGATGATGACGATCCTGCGTCTGAGCCTGTATCTTTGTGCGGATACAAGCCTTATGGAATCGGAACATCTGACGATATATTCCTTGAAGGCCAGATATTCATCTACGATTCAAATAATAATAATCTGGTATACTCTTATTCCTATGTTGACGGAGAGGACGACAGCGGAATTACCAATATATGGCTCGGAGGAGCGGTTGCAGCAAATGTCGGAGATGATATGTTCTCAAGAGAAGTGCTGATGTTCATCTATGGATATAAAAAATCCGGAAAGGATCAATACGGATGGAATCTTATATCTCATTACGGACTATATAGGCGAGGTGTTCTGGGTGTTGATAAAATAAAAGGAACTCAAACCACCTCACTGCTCGGAATGACAGCAGGAAAGAGCCATGTTACACTTGCTCTGGTAGATAACGGTAAACAAAGCACTTATTTAGAGTATGCAAAGGGTAATACCGATGTATATTTCAGTGATGTTGAAATACTTGCTGTTATGCAGGCACCGCCTGTTTACGAGGAACTCAATGACGACAGCTATATAGGTAATTCCGGTACGAGCTTTACAAAATCGGAAGGCACAAGTACAGGTTCATCCTTGGGCGGCTCACTTACAGCAGGCATTGTGACAGGCTTTGAACAGGAAACAAGCTTTTTGGGACTGTTCAAATGCGGTGGTGCGGAATATGAACTCAAGGTTACAGGCAGTGTATCATACGACGACAGCACAGAAATCAGTTACGATTATTCCACAGGTTTTGGCACATCCGGTACAACGGATGCGGTAGCGGTATTCACTGTTCCTTATGTACGCTATAATTGTACAATGTTTATGCCGGGATATACTCTGCCGACAGAGGCTCAATATACCGAATTATGCGGATTCCGCGATGAGCTTAAAACGCATCTTGAACAGTGTCTTAAAACAGGGCAGACACAGGACATGGGAACATATAGACTTGGCTGTGACTACTATGAATATGCATATAATTCTAATGTAGATTCCTCAAATTATAACAACCAGCTTAATGTGTACAAAAATGTAACAGAGCAAATAAATGCCATAGAAAACTCTATTGCCAGCTTTGGCAAGGGCGGAACTAACACATGGGGTGAGGTTATAGCAGAAGCAGTGGTTCCTTACCACTATTGCGTACCGCAGACACCTATGGTAACAACTCTGGACATAAGTGCTTATGATGCAATAGCAGAATGCACTCCGGGACTGGAAAAATTATCCGGAAGAGTGTTTGGTGTGAATTACAAAGCTGGAGATCCAAGCTCATATGCACACGATACGAGCGAGCTTCCTGTAAGCAGCGGTCTTCTTACAGCTAAAACAAACCTTGACTCTTCAGTAGACGGATTCCTTACAAACAGCGGTGGCTCATCCTCTGCAACTCAAAAGTCACAGACTATATCAGTAGAAAAAGCTGATTCAAAAACTCTCGGCTGGGGTGTTGCTCTTGAAAACACATCTGTTGCAAATGTGGCAGGTATAAAATTAGGTTTTACTTTAAGTGCAGAAATTAACGGAAGCAGTGTATGGACCACTACATCCGGCAACGAGTATTCCGGTACTGTTGTTGACCTTCCGTCGGGAACTCCGGCAGACTATGCATACGGCTGGAAACTTGTTGCCTATAACACAAAAATAAACAATTCTGAAGTGCCTGTTGTTGGTTATCTTACAAAGCTCACCACAACACCTCCTCCGTCAATTGCGCAGAATATTTCTGTTGAAAATCTGACAGATACATCTGCAACACTCACATGGGAAAACGGCGAAAGAGCAGCTGACTTTTACAAAATTTTAAGAGTTGATGAAGACGGAAACAACCCCGTAACGATTGCAAGCAACATAGTTCCCGTTGGCGGAAAATGCTCTTACGATATATCAAATCTCAAGCCATCAGACATAACGCAAAGCACATCATATTATGTGATAGAATCTCACAACTCAAGCGGCAAAAAGAGTATTCCATCCGAAATAATTTCTGTTACAACCATGCCCGAAGGCTTTGCAGTTGTAATGTCGGTTGAGGGCATCGAAAATGTGATTTACAGAGATGGCAAAAACCTCTCTGCAAAATTAAATATCGACGGGAACCAAAGCTATGACACATTCTATCAGTGGCAGGTATCTGATGGTAATGAATGGATTGACCTTGACGGAAAAAACGCAAAAACCATGAACTTCAAGATTTCAACATTGGACAATAACAAAAAAGTTCGTTGCGCAGTTACTATGTTTATTGGCTCTCGTTCTTATAAGATTTATTCTGCTCCGAGTACCTTGCATTGTACTAACTCTTACAACGGTTACAGAGTTGATTGGGCTGATGATGGAAAATCAGTAACAATTACAGCTGAAGAAGGTGCTACACCTGCTAATATTTACTTGAAAGCAGAAAATGCAAACGGAATTTCAAAAATTATGTATGAACCTTCATCAGCAAATGGGGTTACATTTAATACATCGGATGTGGCAAGTGATGATATGAGAATTTACATATGGGAAAATAATTTAGCTCCTGTTACTTATCCGTTTGTAAGATAAATTTAAACAGGGAAAGAAGGAGAGAAAATGAAAAAATTTTTAAGTATTCTTTTGTGTTTGAGTATGCTTGTAAGCGTCTTTTGTGTATCGGCATCTGCTAAATCGCCTGTAAACATTTTTAATGTTACGGTTGAAGTACCGCAAGTCGGCAACAAACCCGATTACAACGCATATGTTCCATCAACTGCCAGTACAAAGGTTGTTAATGTGGAATGGAAAGGCGAATTAGATGCAAACGGTTGCTTTAAAAGCGGCACGGAGTATACTGTTTATGTTACCGTGAAGCTCAAGGATGAACACAAGGACACCAAGTATATCAAGTATGTTAAGGACACTGTAAAGGTAAACGGCAAGATTGCAAAGCTTAAAGATATTTCGGCAGACACCACACAAGCGGTTGTTTACTATACTTTCAAGACCGAGGAAGAAATTCCGCAGTTTTCTGAAGTGCCCGAAACTGTAACGCAACAATCCGATACAACTGTAGAAAATCCCGTAACCTCGGCGAATGTAATCAAAGAGGCACATATTACCATTACACCTCCTGAAATTGGTAAAGCACCTACACAGACCGGAACAGTTACCGGTGCATCGGGTGTTACAGTGGCGAAAATTCAATGGGATGGCGAATTCGACGAAGACGGCTTTTTTGCAGATCACAAGGACTATGTTGCCTATATCGTATTGAAGGCAGATGACTCGGCAGGCGTTTTTAACGCAAAAAATTCCGATAACACATTCACGGTAAACGGCGATCCGGTAATAATTCAGACAGAAGATTCCTCAAAAGACTCCAAAGCGGCTGTGATACAGTTTGTTGTACGAACCGAGCAAGTTAAAGGCTCATCAACCTACGGAAAAGCAACACCCGTAGAGATGATTTCCATTGAGAACCTGCGTGAACCGGTTGTGGGCGAAAAGCCCGACTACGGAGCTAAAACACCAAACAGTGCAAGTACCTATGTCACAAGCGTAAAATGGGAAGGCACTTTTGATGAAAACGGTTGTTTCAAATACGGTGAAACATATAAATTCATTGCCGATGTTGCTGTAAAGCCGAGCCTCAATATGTTTATTGATGACTGGTATAAATATAACTTTATGGTAAACGGTAAGCAGGCAGGATTTTCATATAAGGGTGAATCTGATATCGAAGGAACGATATATTTTACCTTTGCAAATGTGGGTATGCCTCATCAGAATCACTGTTTCTGTGGCGGAAATATTCTTCTTGGAGAACACAAAAGCCATTCAGCGCAGAGCTTTCAGCCTTGGGACGGTAAGAGTAAAATTTCATATACCGACAATAAAGCATTTGTGTATCTGACAGGAGATGTAAAAAGAAGCGAAACCTTAAATGTTCCCGGTAATAAAGAGCTTACAATCTGTCTTAATGGCTACAAAATTCAAAAAACAGCTATTGATGACCCACAGGGCAATCGTGTAATTAACATAAATTCAGGCGGCAAGCTCCGTCTTTGCGACTGCTCCGCAATGCAGACAGGTGTAATAACGGGTGGTTCAAACCAAATGGGCGGAGGTATCCATAACGGCGGTACTTTGGTTATGTACGGCGGAAAGCTTAGGAATAACAGTGCTGCCTATGGTGGCGGACTTTGGAACAACTACAATTTCTATATGTACGGCGGTGAAATCTGCTACAACGATGCTACCTACGGCGGCGGTCTCTGGAACGCAAACAGCGGTGATGCACAAATGATTATCTATGGCGGAAGAATATATCACAACAAAGCAACATATGGTGCAGGTGTATGGAATAATGATAACGGTAATATAGAAATGCAGGGCGGTGAAATTTCAGAAAATGTTGCCGGCAAATGCGGCGGTGGTGTATGGAATCAGGGTAAAAATTTCTATATGACAGGCGGAAACATAATTAGAAACTTTGCTCAGCACGGTGCAGGTGTATGGACACAAAGCACCTTTACAATGACAGGCGGACTTATTAGTCTTAATGAAGCAATTGACCCTGGCTATGTAGGTCTTAACCTTACAACAGAGGCACAAGCTAACGGTGGCGGTGTATGGGTAAATGACAAGTCTATCTTCCAGATGAAGGGCGGCCAGATTTCACTCAACAAGGCTGACCTTGCCGGTGGCGGTGTGTATATGCAGTATGACTCGGAATTTGTAATGCAAGGCGGTACCATTGCAGGAAACAAAGCGCAGCTCGGCGGCGGTGTATATGTCCAGAGAGAAAATACACCTGCAAGATTCCGTATGAGTGGCAACGCTGAAATAGTTGATAATCTTGGCGTTGTTGCAGGTGGTGGAATGTATATCAAGGGTATTTTTGAAACAACAGGCGGTACAGTTTCGAATAATTTCTCTGATTCGGAATTTTATGATATGGCAATCGATGCTGCCGGAGAAGTGCGTGAAGGTACAACACTTCCAACAGAGTTTATAGATGTTGCGGCGGATGCGTATTTTTATCAGCCAGTTTTATGGGCACTCGAAAAGAAGGTTACAAACGGCACAAGCGAAATAACCTTCTCGCCTGATGATAAGTGCAGTACAGCACAAATTCTTACGTTCCTTTGGCGTGCGGCAGGAAGCCCCATATTGAAAGAGAATGAAGTAATTAAATTTGCAGATGTAAGAGGCACGGATTACTTCTATATGGCTGCACAGTGGGCAAAGAAAAACGGAATGGTAGAACATTATGCACTTTATCCGAACAAGTCTTGTAATCGTATGATGTCGGTATATTATATCTGGTGTGCGGCAGGAAAACCTGCTTGCAGTGCATCTTTGAAATTCACCGACCTTAATAAGCCGGAGCACGAAAACTACAAAGAAGCTATCGCTTGGGCGGTTGAACAAGGTATCACAAACGGAACATCAGATACAACCTTCAGCCCCGGAAGTACCTGTACCCGTGGTCAGATTGTGACTTTCCTTTGGAGAGCTGCACAAAAAGGCTTAATATAATTTAAGGGTAATTATTTGCGAATAATTTTGGAGGAAAAATATTATGTAAAAGATTTTTGCACTTTTACTTATGGTGATTATGTCAGTTACACTTCTTGCAGGTTGTGGTACTGATCCTGTTTATGAAGACCTTTCTAACTTCCTGAATGTTGAAATGGTTGAGGTTAATGCTGAATATGAAAAGCTTACCGCAGAGGTTGGAACTTGGGAAACCCTCGAAGATGATATTGCTATAAAGAAAAGCATTGGTGATACTCTTCTTCCTCTTGTAAACGGTTCTCTTGAAAAGCTTAAAGACATCAATCCTGAAACAGAAGAAGTTAAAGCAATAAAGGATAAATATGTTAAGGTGATGGAAACTTATAAGACAGGATTTGAAACTCTCTCTGAAGGCTGTGAAACTCAGGATGAAGCAACAATAAATGCAGGAAGCCAAAAGCTTGAAGAAGCTGTTGAACTTCTTGACGAATATAACAAAGCATTAGAAGAGCTTGCAAAAGAACACGGCTCAGAAGTTGAGTATTAATAGATCATTAGTGTATTGAACATAAAATGAATGTAAAAACAAGGGCACTCCAAACGGAGTGCCTTTGGCATATCTAAACGACATTGATTAAAGTCAAGTGCTGGTGTTTAACAGGTCCTCATGCACGAGCTGATAGGAATAGCAATTTTACAACTTGTAACTGCTATAAGAAGTGGTCGGTGCTTAAATAACACTACAAATAATTAAAAATGCGTAACGAATTGCGTGGCGATTTCGCCAAAAACTGCGTAACAAGCAAATAATAAAGCCTTGAAAACTCAACGTTTTCAAGGCTTTATTTGGTCTGAGTGACAAGACTTGAACTTGCGGCCTCTACCACCCCAACCGATTGATATATCTTTTTCTAGCCGTTTTTGCTTTTTCTAGCCCTTTCTGCTACGCAAAAACGGCTTTTTGATACTCTCGTGACATCTTGTCTCCGTGTACTCCGGTTCTGTTTATGGTCAAAGATGTGGTCAAATCCGAGTGCCGAATGATTGATATGTGGTCATGATTTCGGGGTGGTAGAAGCGCTCGAAAATTGCTCCGCCGGCAGAAAAGAAATGCAAGAGAACGGAGCGTAAAAGCAGATAGAGCAAAGAATGAACACACTAATCATCACATGTGGTCAA
>JAZREZ010000014.1:0-53749 GCA_045661045.1 Clostridia bacterium | reverse complement strand
AGATGAAAAGTTCAGTATCCTCAAAATAGCAGGTGCGCTTATAGGCTTTGCAGGCATCGCAGTTATGGGAGCAGGTGGCGGAAAGCTTGCTTTTTCATCGGGAGATATTGCAGTAATTCTTTCTTCATTATGTATGGTTACGGCAAATATAATCATAAAGGTTAAGCTTGACGGAGTATCCTCATATATAATCACGGGAATTTCTCAATTTGCAGGAGGAGCAGTTTTGATTGTCTGTGCATTTTTAATGGGTGCAAAAATGCTTACATTTAATTTAATGGCATTTGGCGTTTTTGCCTATATCTGCATAGCGTCAAATGTGGCGTACATACTATGGTACCACATAATAAAAAAGAACAATCTTTCCAATCTGTTCATTATTAAGTTTGCAGAACCGTTATTTGCGTGCATTTTCAGTGCAATTCTGCTTGGAGAAAATATCTTTAAAATTCAATATCTTATAGCGTTTGTGCTTGTTTGTTCGGGGATAATGATAGGCAACAAAAAAGGCTCTTTATGAGCCTTTTTTTAATATGTAATTGTAAGTCTGTATTGATTTTGACCTAGCATTATAAGGTCACCCGAATTTATTTCGGTATTCACGATATGTTCGCCGTTTACCAGAGTTCCGTTGGTTGATTCAAGGTCTGTTAAGTAAACTTTGCCATCTTCAAATGTAAATTTACAATGAATACCGGATACCGCGCCGTTTGAGAGAACAATATCGTTAGTGTCGCGTCTGCCAAGTGTTATACTGTCTGCAAATTCGTGCATTATAAAATCTGTGTTGTTTGTTCCGGCAAGTGTAATTCTTGCCTTTGGTAACTCTTCGACGATTTCTTCAGGTTCTTCGATTTCTTCAGGTTCTTCGATTTCTTCGGGCTCGTCAATTTCTTCAACAGCCTCTTCGATTTCTTCGGGCTCCTCGATTATTTCAGGTTCTTCGATAACCTCTTCAATTGTTTCGGGTTCTTCGATTATTTCAGGCTCTTCAAAGACTTCAGCTTTTTTATTCTTATATATGGACATAAGAATAAGTGCCATTCCAAGTGCAAACAGAGCAAGGCCTGCAAGAATTATAAGATTTATAATGTTAAATTGGGTTAAACTATTCATTTCTTTTCCCTCACGATTTATATTTTAATTGTGATAGCACAAATGCTGTCACGAAATCTTGAATATTTCTTATGATGTATGTTTTTGTCAATTATTTTCATCATTTTATCCAGCCAATCCTGAGCGGATTTTGAACGCTTTAAGGTCTTTTCAATCTGTCTTTCGTGAATGTTTGACCAGAAGCCGTCAGAACAGATTAAAAAGCAATCTCCCGCCTTTAGCACCTCCGGTTGAGAGGAAAAGGGGGTGTTGTTTTGTTCTTTGCCAAGCATCCGATAAAGATTGTAGCGGGCTTTATTCTTTCTTATTTTGGGATAGCGGATTTCGCCCGCTTCATACAAAGAATACGCATCACTGTGGTCGGGGGTAATTTCGTAGAGCCAATTTTCTCTTAAAAGATAGACACGGCAATCGCCGATGTTTCCCCATACCGCAACAGATTCGTCTGTTAAAAGAAAGGCAGAGGATGCGCAAATCGGATATTCGTTTTGTGCCACAACCTCGCTTGCGTGGGCAAAAAAATCGCTGACAGAGGCTTTTGTAATCATATGCGATGCTTCAAAATCATCGCATATTGTGTTGACTGCAAGCTCTGCCGCAAGAGGCGTTTCTCTACCGTCGGCAACGCAGAAACAGCAGGTGGTATCGTCTTGTGTAATCTTTAGAAAATCGCTGTTATAATCTTTTTCGCCCTGTCTTATGATAGATGCAAAATCCAAGTCTTAACCACCGCCTTATATGAAAATTCTATACGATAGTATACCTTAAACTAGAAAAAAAGTCAAATCTTTTATAAAAGATAAGATGGTATATCCTCTCGCTTTGGCTCGGGCTGTTTCTCGGGAAGTTTCTGGGTAGGCTTTTGAGGTTTAATTCCCCATAGTTTATTCAAAGCTTGCTTTATCCTTGCATCATCATTATATGCCATATAAAGAGAGAGAATGTCACATTTGTTATTTTTGCCGAGAATAAATGGATTATACCGCCAAACCTCTAAAACACATTGTTTGTCAGTATCAATTAAAGCGGGCAAAGCGGGAATATCCTTTGTATTTGTCAATGTTCCAAAGCAAGAGGAGTAATCGGCTGTAAAAATGTCATCGGGCAGGTTCTTTTTGTCAACAAAGAGAGTTGTGCGGATTGGATTTATAAGATAAGGCTTTGCCTTTTCAAAGAGAGCCTTTGGCGATAGAGTGCTTGTAAGTATTCTGAGAGTACCGTCTTTTTCTTCATTTAAAATACCAAGTTTTACAAGCTGACTCGCGCTTCTGGATATTGACATTTGAGAAAAGCCAAGCATTTCAGAAAGTCCGCTTATAGCAAGCGGCTTATTTTTGTTATAGATAAAATAGAACAAAATAAGCTGAGCGGATGGGAATATGCTTTTTAAAGCGGCAGGCGCTTCCGTCGAATAGCTTTCCTTAATATATGTTGCTAAAAACGGAAGATATATCTGCTTGTTAAAAACAACAAACGGGATTTTAGCCTCGATAAGTGATGACGCCCTCTGTCGTGAAAGAGAAGTAAGCTCTAAAACAATGGGCAGATTATGTACTCTGCCGATTTTTAAAAGGTCTTCTTTTATTTGATTTGTAGTAGGAAGAGTTGATTTTGGCTTTAAAAAAATACATTTTAAATTATCGAGCATAACTGTTTCAAAAGAGTAGTCGGGGTTAGTGCTTTTAATCGCCGAGCGGGAAACAGAAATGCCTAAAATCTTTGTAATATATTCCATAAAATCACCTTTTAACAATAATAATAGTATTATAACTTAAGTTAAGTTAAATGTCAATATTTAAGTTATAACAAATTAACAGAGTAGCTTTTCATTGATAACTTTTGTCATTGCGTTTGAGTATGCAACCAATTCATTGCAAAAAAAGAAGAGCCTTTCGGCTCTTCTTAAATAATATCACAAAGCGTACATGGCGTAACCTGATTTTTGCAAAGCATACTGATTGTATTTTCTGCCTCTGCTTTTGTAAAAAAACGATTTTTTGCTCTGACGGTTTCTAAATCCCTATTTTCAATATGTATCGTAGATTCTATGCCGTAAAGCTCATCTTTAATAATAGAGAAGCTGACTTTAGCACTTTCGCCTTTTTCCGTAATAAAACAAAATTCGTTTAACATTTTAATATTCTCTCCTGTTCATTTGTTATGGGGTGGTATATCCCCTTACTCAATTTTGCCATAAAACTATATTCCGTGCAACAGGAAACAGTCGACAAAAAAAGATGGCGTTTTTCCGCAGAAAAACGCTATCCTCTCTTATTATGTAAACTAAAAAGCGCATTACATTTCGTCGTTTTCATACATAATTGTTGCAAGAATTGCAGAACTTACCGTTTCTGTTCTGAGTATTCTCCTGCCAAGTCCAACCAGGGTAAGTCCTTCGTTTTTTGCAAGCTCTGCTTCGCTATCCGAAAATCCGCCCTCGGGACCGATAATAACCCCGATTTCGTCTGCCGTGCTTTGAGAAAGAGCTGTCTTTAAACTTGCCACTCCGTTATGGGCAAGCATCTCATAGGGCATAAGAGCAAGAGGCGTTTGTTTAAGGCAAGCAATTGCCTCTTTAAAGGTAAGAGGCTCTTTAACCTCGGGAAGTATTCCTCTGCCGCATTGCTTTGCCGCCTCAACGGCTACCTTGTTCCAACGCTTTATTTTTTCAGCCTCTTTTTTGTCAATTTTAGAAACGCATCTGTCCATACTGACAGGAACAATTGCATATGCGCCAAGCTCGACGGATTTTTGAATAATGCCCTCCATTTTGCCCGACTTTGGTATTCCTTGATATATGGTGACCTTTATCTTTGGCTCAAGAGCCGAAAATTCTTTTGATATAATCTCTGCTTTGCAGCAATCCTTGCTAAGCTCTGAAAGTTTAGCTGTATACTCATATCCGGTGCCGTCAAATATTAAAACCTCGTCGCCCGGTTGCATACGCAATACCTTGCTTATGTGCCCTGCATCCTCATAAAGATAAGCAGTATTTTCGTTTATATTTTCAGGCTCTGTGAAAAATCTTCTCAAAATATCACCTCTTTATTTTGCGCAAATTGCCGCCCAGTCATTATCCGATTTTATGTTCGTAATGGTAAGTCCGTTTTCTGTAAGTGCTGCCTTTACCTCGTCAAGTCTTTCTAAAATAATGCCCGAACAGATAAATGTGGCATCTTCTTTCATAAATCCTCTGATATATGGCGAAAGCGCAATAATAACATCTGCTACAATGTTTGCAAGAACAATATCGTGCTTGCCAAGCTTTGCACGCAACTCTTCGCTTGAAGTAATGTCGCCCGTATAAATCTGATAATCTTCCTTTGAAAGATTATTAAGCGAAAGATTGGCATATGCCGCATCAGTTGCATTAGGGTCAATGTCTATTGCAACAGAGCTTGATGCGCCAAGCAAAAGTGCGGTGATTGATAAAATTCCCGAACCGCATCCAAGGTCAAGAACTGTGTCGCCTTTCTTTAAATTTGCCTCGATTTCTTCAAGACAAAAGCGAGTGCTCGGGTGCGAACCCGTGCCAAAGCTTAGCCCCGGATTTACACGGAATACAGTTCTGCCATCTGTGTTTTCGGGGGTTTCCCATTCGGGGCAGATAAGGATTTTTTCGCCAACGGGGATTGGGTGGAAGTATTGTTTCCATATTTCCGACCAGTCCTCGTCTTTTACATTGTCTGTCTGAATTGAGAGTGTACCGAACTCATTTTCTGTATCCATCTTTTTAAGTGCTTCCATAGATGCTTTTACTGCATTTAACTGCTCAATTCCGTCGGTTGCACAAGTTAAATAAAATGTAATGGTGGTGTCCGCATCCTTAAGGCGTTCAAGCTCTTCGTCAACATAGTCCCAATACATACGATTGTTTTCCAAAAAGTCCTTAAAGTCATCTTTGTCCGAAATTTCGATACCGCTGATACCAAGCTCTAAGAGTCTTCCGGAAACTGCATCAATTCCGTTTTTGGTTGTAGTGATTGTTGTTTTTATCCAATCCATAATATATTCCTTTCGTAAAGCCAAAAAAGTGCATTTCTGCACTTTTTTATTTGAGAATGTCTTTCATTTTGTCGAAAAATGTTTTGCGTTGTTTGTATTTTGAAGGGTCCACATTTTCGTCAAACTGACGAAGTAAATCCTTTTGATTTTCGGAAAGTCCCTTGGGAATTTCAATCTTTATGGTTACATACTGGTCGCCCCTTTGGGTTGTACGCAACCTCGTTGCACCCTTGCCTTTAAGACGGAAAACAGTTCCGTTCTGGGTACCCTCAGGTATAGTGTAGGAAACCTTGCCGTCAATGGTGGGAACTAAAATTTCTGCGCCCAGCGTTGCCTGAACAAAGGAGATGGGGTAATCGCAGTAAATATCAAAGCCCTGACGGACAAACAGTTTATGACTGCGAACCCTGATGTTAAGTATAAGGTCACCGCTTGAACCGCCGTTTGAGCCGGCATCGCCCTCGCCTCTTACATATACCTGCTGACCATTGTCAATTCCTGCAGGTATCTTGACATTGACCTTTTTGCTCTTGCGAGTGCTTCCCTTGCCCGCACAAGATGGGCAGGGTTCTTTTATAATTGTACCTTTGCCGCTACAGGTTTCGCAAGGACGGCTGGTTTGCATATTACCAAGAATTGTTCTTTGAACAGTTCTGACCTGACCTGTTCCGTGGCAAGTGGGGCAGGTGGTGGGAGAAGTACCTTTTTTAGCACCGCTGCCGTGACATTCGTCACATTTTTCGAGGTGGTTTATGGTAATCTCGCGTTCTGCGCCAAAGCAAGCCTCTTCAAAGGATAATTCTATGTTGTAAGCAATATCTCTGCCTCGTCTTGGGGCGTTGGGGTTTGAACCGCCAAAGCCACCGCCAAAACCTCCGCCGAAAAAGCTGCTGAATATATCGCCCATATCAAAATCATTAAAGCCGCCGCCATAGCCGTAACCGCCTGCGGTCTGGTCGAATGCCGCATGACCGAACTGGTCATATTTCTGTTTCTTTTCGGCATCACTTAAAACCTCGTAGGCTTCGGTAGCCTCTTTGAATTTTGCCTCAGCACCCTCTTTGTCATTGGGGTTAAGGTCAGGGTGATACTTTTTTGCAAGCTTTCGGTAAGCTTTTTTAATTTCGTCTGCCGAGGCGCTGCGGTCAACCCCCAGCACCTCGTAAAAATCTCTTTTATCTGCCATAGTATTAGTTATTTTCGTCTACTTCGGTGTACTCTGCATCTACTACATTATCATCCTGCGGTGCGGCTCCTTGTGCCTGCTGTGCCGCCTCCTGAGCCTGAGCGTAAAGCTTTTCAGAAATTGCATAGAAGCTCTTCTGAACCGCATCTATCTGAGCCTTGGTTGCCTCTACATCAAGCTCTGCAGACTTAAGCATTTCCTTAAGCTTTTCGATTTCAGCAATAACGGGAGCCTTTTCTTCTTCGGTTACCTTGTCGCCAAGCTCTGTAAGAGTTTTTTCTGTCTGGTATACAAGGCTGTCAGCATTGTTGCGTGTGTCAACTTCTTCTTTCTTTTTCTTGTCCTCTGCCGCAAACTTTTCAGCTTCTTTAACTGCCTTGTCGATATCCTCGTCAGAAAGGTTTGTGCTTGAGGTAATAGTAATCTTCTGCTCTGAACCTGTACCCAAATCCTTTGCAGAAACATTAACTATACCATTTGCATCTATATCAAATGTAACTTCAATCTGCGGAACCCCTCTTGGAGCTGGAGCAATGTTTGAAAGACTGAATCTTCCAAGAGTCTTGTTGTATGCCGCCATCTCACGCTCACCCTGAAGAACATGAACCTCAACACTTGTCTGGTTGTCAGCCGCAGTTGAGAAAATCTGACTCTTCTTTGTGGGGATAGTGGTGTTTCTTTCGATAAGCTTTGTAAATACTCCGCCCATTGTTTCGATAGCGAGTGAAAGAGGAGTAACATCTAAGAGAACCAAATCCTCAACTTCGCCCGAGAGAACGCCTGCCTGAATTGATGCACCGATAGCAACACATTCGTCGGGGTTAATGCCCTTGTGAGGCTCCTGGCCGATAAACTTCTGAACAGCTTCCTGAACTGCAGGAATTCTTGAAGAACCGCCGACTAACAATACCTTGTCAATCTCGTTTGCAGAAAGTCCTGCGTCGTTGAGCGCTCTGCGAGTCGGCTCCATTGTCTTTTCAACAAGGTCAGCTGTAAGTGAATCAAACTGCGCTCTTGTCAATGTGATGTCAAGGTGCTTAGGACCTGTCGCATCAGCTGTTATAAAGGGTAGATTGATGTTACTTGTCATAACGCCTGATAACTCAATCTTTGCCTTTTCGGCAGCTTCCTTAAGTCTTTGAAGTGCCATTTTGTCCTGTCTTAAATCAATGCCGTTTTCCTTCTGGAATTCGTCTGCAAGGTAGTTCATAACCTTATCGTCAAAGTCGTCGCCGCCAAGACGGTTATTACCGCTGGTTGCCAAAACTTCGAATACACCGTCACCGATTTCAAGAATAGATACATCAAATGTACCGCCGCCTAAATCGTATACCATAATTTTCTGGTCGGTGTCCTTGTCAAGTCCGTATGCAAGTGCTGCCGCAGTCGGCTCGTTGATAATTCTTAATACTTCAAGACCTGCAATCTTACCTGCATCCTTTGTAGCCTGACGCTGAGCATCAGAGAAATATGCAGGAACTGTGATTACCGCCTGAGAAACAGTTTCGCCAAGATAGCTTTCTGCATCTGCCTTAAGCTTTTGAAGTGTCATAGCTGAAATCTCCTGAGGAGAATAGCTCTTGTCATCAATGGTTACTTTTTTGTCAGTACCCATATCTCTTTTAATTGATGCTATTGTGCGGTCGCGGTTGGTGATAGCCTGACGCTTTGCAACCTGACCTACAAGTCTTTCACCTGTCTTTGTGAATGCTACAACCGACGGGGTGGTTCTTGCACCCTCAGGGTTTGTGATAACGGTAGGCTCGCCGCCCTCCATTACTGCAACACATGAATTTGTTGTTCCTAAGTCAATACCGATAATTTTTCCCATAATATATCATCCTTTCTATTTAATTACTGACTTTTACCATTGAATGTCTTACTACTTTATCTTTATAAGTATATCCCTTTTGGAATTCTTCAATGACCGTGTTTTGTGGTTTGTCGCTCTCTTCTGTCATAACTGCGTTGTGCTTTTCGGGGTCGAATTCTTTATCGACTGCATCAATTGCCTCAACGCCGATAGCAGAAAGCGTATCTTCAAACTGCTTTTGTATCATTTTGATACCGTCTAAAACTCCGTCGCTTGAGTTTTCAGCCGCAGCCGTTGCTCTCTCTAAATTATCAAGAACTGCAAGAAAGGGAAGAACTGTTTCACATACTGCCATCTTGTAAAAATCGTCCTTTTCTCTCGCGGTTCTTTTTTTGTAGTTGTCAAACTCTGCCGCAGTTCTTAAAAGCTTGTCATTAAGTGCTGTGATTTGTTCCTCTAAAAGCTCGGTTTCGCTTTTTTCGGGAACTTCTTCAATAACTTCTTCTTGTGTTACCTTTTCGTTTTCTTCCATTTCTATTCTCCTTTATCTTCCTCAATCGAGGGAATACCAAATCTTTCGTTTAACATATTTTCAAGCTGTTTTGCAAAAAAATCAACTCCTGCAACCGCTTTTGAATAATCCATACGCATAGGGCCGACAACCCCGATAATACCCGTTAAATTCCTGCCCGCCTTGTAGGTAGAAAGTATAACTGAATTGTTTTTAAGCTCGGGTATATTATTTTCTTCGCCTATGAAAACTGCTACTTTCCCGCTCTCAACCTGTGGGAGTGAGGCAACCATTTCGTTAAGCGAGGCTTTGTTCTCAAAAAGACCGATAATCTCTTTGATTTTATCAACATTGCTGTATTCGGGGAAACGCAAAATATTTGAAAGCCCCTCTGAATATACCTCGTGCTTGTCGATTTCCGAAATTGCTTCGTGAACAAGCTCTAAAACCGAGGTAAGAATTTCTATATTCACGCCGACGGCATTTTGAACCTCTATAATATTTGAAAGATTTATCTCGGATGCCGTAAGTCCTGCAAGGTTTGAATTTAAAACATCATTAAGAGTTAATATAACATCTTGTGAGATGCCTTGTCTTAGTCTTAATATCTTGTTTTTTATAAGGCCCGAGTTATCCGATACGATAACCATAATGGTTTTCTCGTCAATGCCGACAAGTTTTATGGACTTGATAACGCCCGACTCAATAGAGGGCAGCATACCAAATGTAGGAAGAGCCGTAAACTTTGAAAAGAGCGCAGATACATCTTTAACAATTTTATCAAGCTCTCTCATTTTGGTGAGCATAGAGCCACGCATCTGTTCAATCTCGCTTGAGGTTATAAGATAACGCTCCATCAGCGAGTCAACATAAAACCTAAATCCCATTCCCGATGGAATTCTGCCCGCCGAGGTATGAGGTTGTATCAGATAACCAAGCTCCTCTAAATCGCCCATTTCGTTACGGATTGTTGCGGCGCTTAAATTAAGGTCAGTATTTTTGGAAATACTTCGCGAACCGACAGGCTCGGCATTCTGAATGTACCCTTCGACGATTGCGCGCAGAATTTGCTTTTTTCTGTCATCAAGTGCCACAAAATCAACCCCTTTCCAAAACGGAAAATTTGCTTTGTTAGCACTCTGTCTTATAGAGTGCTAACGCATTAAGCATAGAATATCACGGTATAATGTTTTTGTCAAGGGGGTTTGCAAAAAAATCTTGCAAATAAAGGAAATTTGTGCTATAATCTAAAATTGAATGAGTATGATTTAAAAAGGAGATATTGTTATGCTCAAAAGTATGACCGGATTTGGCAGAGCCGAAGAGCTTATTGATGGATATTTGATTAAGGCTCAGATTAAATCCGTTAACCACAGATACAGCGATTTTACGATTAAAACGCCGAGATATTATGCGTTTTTGGAGGATAAAATCAGAAATGCGGCAATGCAGGGCATTTCAAGAGGTAAGGTAGAAATAGTTGTAAGCATCGAACAAAAAGAAAACGACGACAGAGAGATTGCTTTAAACCGCCCCGTAGCAGAAGGCTATATAAAGGCGCTTAAAGAACTTTCGGAGCTTGGAGTGACCGATGATTTATCGATATCTTCAATGATAAGACTTAATGACATTTTCGATGTTGAATATAAAGAGATTGACGAGGATAAAATTACCGCAATGACTCTCTCTGTTTTTGACAAGGCACTCTGCGCCTTTGTTGAAATGAGAACAGAAGAGGGCAGACGCCTTGAAGAAAATTTAAAGGAGCATTTAAAAGACCTTTTAAAAGAGGTGGACTTTATAGAAAAGCGTTCACCCGAATTTGTAGTCGAGTATAGAAACAGACTTCGCAAAAAGCTTGAAGAAATTTTAGAAAGCCGCACAGTAGACGAAAACCGTATCATTACAGAGGCGGCAATATTTGCAGATAAAACCTCGGTTGATGAAGAAATGGTAAGACTTAAAAGCCATGTTTGTGCATTTGAGGATGCTACTAAAGCGGACGAGCCTATCGGCAAAAAGCTTGATTTTATAGTTCAGGAAATGAACAGAGAGGCAAACACAACAGGCTCTAAATGCAACAATGCAGAGATTGCAGCTCATGTTGTTGAACTTAAGTCTATTATAGAAAAAATCCGTGAACAAATTCAGAACATAGAATAGGAGAAGAAAAATGAAGCTTATCAATGTAGGTTTTGGTAACATAGTATCTGGCGACAGAGTTGTGGCAATAGTAAGCCCTGATTCTGCACCGATTAAGAGAATAGTTCAGGAGTCTAAAGAAAAAGGACTTTTGATTGATGCCACCTGCGGCAGAAGAACGAGAGCGGTTATCATAACCGATAGTGACCATGTTATTTTGTCTGCTATTCAGACCGAAACTATTGCGGGCAGAGCCGAACCCAGCAAGGAGGAGGATATTGATGAGTAAAGGTAAACTCATTGTTATCTCGGGTCCGTCAGGTGTCGGCAAGGGCACAGTTGTAAAGAGGCTTCTTTCTGAATGTGATAATTTAAGGTTATCTGTTTCGGCAACCACAAGGCTTCCTCGCAGTGAGGATAAAGAAGGTGTTACATATTTCTTTAAAACCGAAGAAGAGTTTAAAGAAATGGTAGATGCGGGCAGCTTTTTAGAGTGGGCGGTATATAACGGCAATTATTACGGAACGCCGATTGCTCCTGTTGAGAAACAACTTGAAGAGGGCGTTGATGTAATACTTGAAATAGATGTTCAGGGTGCTTTAAATGTTATGAATAATTTTAAAGATGCCGTATATATTTTTATTGCACCGCCGTGCATTGAAACTCTTAAAGAAAGACTTAAGGGCAGAGGTTCGGAAACTCCCGAAGAAATAGAAAAAAGAGTCAAAGCCGCAGAGGCAGAGCTTGATAAGAAAGACGAATATGATTATGTTGTTATAAATGACATTCTTGATAAAACTGTTGAGAATGTTAAGAATATAATAGAAGGGAAAGATGTATTATGATGATTTATCCACCTATTGCAAAGCTTGTAGAAAAGACAGGCAGCCGTTATTCTTTGGTAATTGAAACTGCACGCCGTGCAAGACAGTTATCACAGGGTGCGCCCGCACTTTCTAATGTAAAGACAAATAAGGAAGTGTCAATTGCGGCGAATGAGATTTTTGAAGATAAGATAAGTGCAGTAATTGCAAGTCAGCTTCAGCCGACTGCTGAAGAATAATGAATGGCACGCCTTTGCGTGCCTTTTTGTTAAGGAGAAATTATGATTGTAAAAGTTATACTGACAAACGCCACCGCCCACAGTCTTGGGCGTGAATTTGATTACAGCGTACCGCCCGAGCTTGAAGCTAAGGCGGTTGTCGGTATGCGTGTTTTAGTTCCTTTTGGTGCGAGAAATTCTGCAGAAGAGGGAATAATTACTCAAATTGCAGAGAAAAGCAGCTTTGATAAAATCAAGGCAATAAAGAGCCTTGTAGGCGACACTCCTGCTTGCACAGAAAAACAGCTTGAGCTTTGTAAATGGATGCAGAAAAAATATCTGTGTTCGTTTTCACAAGCCTATAAGCTTGTGCGCCCGCCGAGAGCAAGCGTAAAAATCAGTATGTGGGTTTCGCTTTCGGAAAAATTTGATGCAGACCTTACACAAAAGCAGCAAAAGATAGTAGACATATTGAAAAAACTCGACGGAACGGCGGAATTTTCAGAGCTTGCCGAGGCTGTAGGTGCGGGAATTAAAAAGGAAATTTATGCGCTAAAGGATGCGGGAGTGCTTGAGATTGGCGAAAATATCAAGGATATGGCATCTGCAAAATTTATAAGAAAGGCGCATCTTGAATTAACGCTCGAGGAGGCGTATGAAATAGCAGACGAGCTTTTTGCGCGCAGAGCAAAAACGCAAGCGAATATTCTTTTGATGCTGGCAGACAGCGGAGATATGTCAACTGCTGATTTGGTATCGGGGGTGTCGGGTAACTATACCTCGCTTAATTCTTTGAGAGAAAAGGGATTTGTTTCTATATATAACGAACGAATTATCCGTGAAACCTATAATGAAGAAAAATATAAATCGACAAACAAATATGTTCCGACGGAGGAACAAAAGCCGATTATTGAATATCTTACTGATTTAATAGACAAGAAAAAGCACGAGAAAATTTTATTACGCGGTGTTACGGGCAGCGGAAAGACGGAGGTTTTTCTGCAAGCGATTGAACATTGCATTAAGCTTGATAAGCAAGCTATAATGCTAGTTCCCGAAATATCGCTTACACCGCAGATGGTAGAGCGGTTTGTGGGCAGGTTCGGCAACAAAGTGGCCGTCATTCACAGCGGACTTTCGCAAGGTGAGCGGTATGACGAGTGGTGCAGGATACAAAACGCCGAGGTCAGCGTTGTCGTGGGCGCAAGAAGTGCCATATTTGCACCCTTTGAAAATGTGGGAATTATTATTTTGGATGAGGAACACGAAAACAGTTACAAATCAGAAACTGCGCCGAGATACCATGCGGGAGATATTGCAATAAAAAGGGGAATTGATTCGGGTGCACCCGTTTTGTTTGCCTCGGCTACACCTGAGGTTTCAAGATACTATAAGGCGTTAAACGGCGAATACACCCTTTTTGAGATGCATAAGCGTTATAATGAAAACGCGATGCCAAAGGCGCGCATTGTTGATATGCGAGCAGAACTTTTTGATTTGCACAACCACTCGCCAATCAGTATAAGACTTCAGGAAGAAATACGATTAAATCTTGAAAGAGGCGAAAAAACAGTTCTGTTTTTAAATCGCCGAGGTTATAACACCTTTGTTTCCTGCAGAGAATGCGGAAAGGTTATAGAATGTGAAAACTGCAGTATTGCTATGACTTATCATAAAAAAGAGGACAAGCTTGTGTGTCATTACTGCGGACAGACTATTGATAATGTCACAGAGTGTCCCGAATGCTCTTCAAAGTATGTAAGATTTTTCGGCACGGGCACACAAAGAATAGAGGACGAGATAAGCAAGCTTTTCCCGCAAGCTAAAATTTTGAGGATGGACTATGATACTACATCGGGAAAAGGCGGTCACGAAGCGGTTTTAAATAAATTTAAAGAGGGCGAAGCGGACATTTTGCTCGGTACGCAGATGGTTACAAAGGGACTTGACTTTCCCGAAGTTACACTAGTAGGCGTTCTGGCGGCAGATACAGCCCTTAATGTTGATGACTTCCGTGCGGGCGAAAAGTGTTTTTCGCTTATAACTCAGGTTTGCGGCAGAGCGGGCAGAGGCGACATAGAGGGCAGAGCGGTAATTCAGACCTATCAACCCCAGAACCGAACGATAAACTTTGCAAAGGAACAGAATTACACCGCTTTTTACGAGAATGAAATAATATACAGAAAGCGGATGGATTACCCTCCGTTTTGCGATATAGTGTATATACTTGTTATGGGCGAAGAGGATGCTGATGCAGAGGCAGAGATATTAAATATAGGCGAAATATTAAAAGAAGAACAGAAAAAAGATGACAACATTATCAAGCTTTTAGGGCCGTCGCCCGCGCCTATACACAAGATTAAAAATAAATACAGATATCGTATCATAATGAAGGTAAAAGATAGCGGAAAATTAGAAACGCTTTTATGGGGGATAAAGGAATCGCATGAAAAGTCACGGCTTAAAAATATGCTTACCATTGACATAAATCCAACCAATATGATATGATAATATAAAGTATCTATAAGGAGATAAAAAATGGCTATCAGAAATATACTAAAATTAAATCTTCCGGGCGAGGAGCTTCTTTCGGTAAAGTGTAAGCCCGTAGGCGAGCTTACAGAAAGAACAAAAACACTTTTAGAGGATTTGATTGATACACTTTATAAATCAGGCGGAGTAGGACTTGCCGCACCGCAGGTGGGTGTTCTTCGCAGAATGGCGGTAATTGATATAGGTGACGGACTTATCGAGCTGATTGACCCTGAAATCGTAGCGGTTGAGGGCGAGCAGACAGGGCTTGAGGGATGCCTTAGCTATCCTGACCATTGGGGAATTGTAACCCGCCCATACAAAGTGACGGTAAGAGCCGCTGACAGAAACGGCAATGTCCGCGAAATTGTTGGTGAGGAATTGCTTGCAAGAGCACTCTGCCATGAGATAGAGCACCTTGACGGGCATATGTTTATAGAAAAAGTAAGCGAATGGGTAAATCCCGATGAATATGACGAAAATGGAGATGCGTAATGCATCTCCATTTTTTATACTCCGAAAATATTATAAAGCATTTTTACAGCTTCTGCTCTTGTTACGCTGTTGAGCGGTAAAAGCGTTCCGTCAGGATAACCGCCCATAATGCCCTGAGTGCAGATTGTCTGCATACTCTCTTGTGCCCAGAATGGAATGGTATCTGCATCAACCGCTTCTATTTCTGCTGAATAAAGACCTTTCGGCAAAATTCTGCTGAGTGAAATCGCAAATTCCATACGATTGATATTTGCACTTGGGTTAAATGCAACGCCGTCATCAGTTAACTGCCCCTGCATAATTTTAAGAGAATAAATTGCCTTGATATTATTTTCTGCCCAATACGGAATTTGTTCGTTGTCCGTAAACGGCAGTTCAACATCCTCGTAGCTTTGAGCGTCTATTCCTAAATAGTTGCACATCATAATTGCAAATTCACATCTTGTCATATTTACAGACGGATAAAAGTTACAGCTTCCGTCATCCTCAAGGCGTCCGTTTACAACACCGCATTTTGCAAGATATGCTATATAGCTTTCTGCCCAGTGTCCGTGAGTATCGGGGAAGTTATTCTCTGTACTGCTGACTTCCTTTGTGTCAAAGAATTTCATTGCAGACTTTCCGTCTTTCGTCACAAATACGCCTATTCTGTGATAGGTTGAGTCATCATACTCAAGCTTTAAGTGGCGAGTTTTTTCATTATATATATGGTCAGCCTTTTTATTGTCAATCGTGACGGATATGTCACTTTCCTTTAAATCGGGATAAAGAACAATGGCATTAAGTGTTCCGTCTGCCGCAAGACCATCAATTGACGGATAATCCTTGGGTGAACTACCATCTCTTATAATAATGGGGATTTGTGTAGTGTTTGTTCCCGCAGAAACCGAAAGAGTACCCGTTGCACCGCTGATGCCCGATGCGGTAAATGTGTTATTTACAAAATTGCCTACAATTTCTCCGTTGCTTTCCACAGTAAATTGATAGCAGGAATTATCTGAAATCAGCTTTTCGCCGTACCAGTAGCTGTCGGCGGTAAGTTTTATTGAAGAATTGGGCTGTAAAACAAGAACATTCAGTTCATCGCCGTTTTCTGCATTCTTTATTTTAATTGTGTCGGGAGTGGCGATTGAAGAAATTACCGTTTCGCCGGTAAGGTTACCGCTTTTTGCAATGATGCGGATTTCGCCGCTGCCGTTAACCGTTAAGTTGCCGTAGCCATCTATCTTTGAGCTGCCTGCATCCTTGTCGATTTGATATTCGATTGTTTCGGGTGTTTCTGCAGGACCGTAGGATGAGTCAATGGCAGATGCTGAAATCTTTATTGAAGCACCCGAGAGTAATTTTTTTCCATAATTGTCAAGAATAAGTTTATAGGGGGTGCCGGTCGGCTCAAGCATCTTTAAAAGAAATAAAAAGTTTGCGCAATTTCGTTCGGTTTTATCAGAGGGCGAATTTACAATAGTCATATTGGTTTTGCCGGGAAGCACTGCACCCATGGTGGTAGAGCCGCCGCCGTCTAAGTTCACAGCTTCAATACAGCCAAGCTCTAAAAGCCTTTTTGCCAGAGTGGATTTTCTTACGCCATAGCTATAACCCGATTGTCTTCCGTCAATTGTATAGAAAATCAAGGTGCCGTCATTTTTTATTCCCACTGCGGAGCGGGGAGCGGCTGAGTCGTCCTCAACATCAAGCTGACCTTTTGTGATGAGTTTACCTCCCGTAAGTCCTAATGCGTATTTTGCTTTGTTCCAAAGCTCTGCACTTTCTGCCGCATTGGTGGTAATTGTTATCTTCTGCCCGATTGGGAGATTTAAAATTCTCTCCTTTATCTCATCGGCGGCAGAAGGGGGAACGCTGAGTATCATCTTTCCGTCAGGGATTGCAACAGAACCTTCGTATTCGCTTATACTTTCTATTGTCGCAGTAATGGGCTTGCCAAGCTTTATCTCTCCGCTTACATCGCTTAAAACAACATCAATACCCTTGTCGGTTGAATGTGTTTCGTTGCCAAAATCTTTGGTGTAAAGATAAAGAGCATAGGGCTGGCGAAACTTGTTTATACATTCAATAGTGAAATATGTGCCGTCATCAAGGCTTGCGGTGGTAGCTATCGGGAATTTTGCGCAGAAAGCAGTATTGTCTGCATTAAAGCCGATTCCCCACAACCACGAAGAGTCCTTTGTGAAAACTCTGCCGTCAATGATTGTATTGCTCATAGGAATGCCCGTCTGCAGAGAGAAAAAGTCTGCATTCATTCCCATAGCAGTATAATATCCCTGCTCCCTTAAAAGCTGTTCAGCCTTTGAAAGAGTACGCTTTCCGTAAGCTGAGTTGCCGTTTGTAAGAGTCAGCGAAACATTTTTGTTTGGCTTATATTCAACATAATGCTCTGTCTGCTTGCCGACCGTAGAATCATAAAAGGCATTTTCGTAAAGGGTTGTTCCCTGAGAAAGCTCGGTTTTTATGTTGGTTATATGAGTGCCAAGCACATCTGCAAGAACGGGATAAGGAAGCATAATAATTCCCGCTAATAATATGGAAAGAAAATTTTTAGATATTTTGTTCATAAGTATTCACCCCGAAAGTCATATTTTAAGCCAAAAAGTTCTTGACAAGGCTAAAATTACATGGTATAATGATTATCTATCATAATGCGAAAGTTTGCGTATTTGCTTTTAAAAGCGGTTAAAAAACGGGAGCTTTGTGCCCCGAATGTGCTTATTATATCACGGTTTGCGGGATTTTGCAAGTCAATTTACTCAAATGTAATATGGTAAGTTTTTTAAACACAGAAAAATACAAGAATTTTTACATTCTTCAGAAAATATTTTAATGAGGTGAGCGGTTTTATGGTACATCCTGTGAAACTGGGCAAAAATACTCGTATGAGCTACGGCAAAATTAACGAGATTTTGGAGATGCCCAATCTGATTGAAATTCAGATAAACTCGTACAATTGGTTCCTGGAGGAAGGTCTTAAAGAGGTCTTCCATGATGTATCGCCCATTACGGACTATGCAGGAAACCTGATTTTAGAGTTTATTGATTATCGATTGGATTCCGAAACAAAGTACGATATTGAGGAATGCAAGGAGAGGGATGCAACTTATGCAGCACCCCTTCGCGTAAAGGTTCGCCTTATCAATAAAGAATCAGGTGAGATTAAGGAGCAGGAGATATTTATGGGTGATTTCCCCGTAATGACTCCGTCCGGCACATTCATTATAAACGGAGCTGAGCGTGTTATCGTGTCTCAGCTTGTTCGTGCGCCAAGCGTTTACTTCTCACAGGAATTTGATAAAATAGGCAAAAAGCTGTTTTCATCACAGGTTATTCCAAACCGTGGTGCATGGCTTGAATATGAAACAGACAGTAACGATATTTTCTATGTTCGTATTGACCGTAACAGAAAAATTCCCGTTACCGTTCTTATTCGTGCGCTCGGCGTTGGCACAAACGCACAGATTACAGAGCTTTTCGGTGAAGATCCAAGACTTTTGGCTACAATGGAAAAGGATACCACCACAACTCTTGAAGAGGGCTTGCTCGAAGTTTACAGAAAGCTTCGTCCGGGTGAACCTCCCACAGTTGAAAGTGCACAGTCACTTATTACTAATTTATTCTTTGATCCCAAGCGTTATGACCTTGCTCGTGTGGGAAGATTTAAGTTTAACAAAAAGTTAAGACTTTCAAATCGTATCTGCGGTTTTGTATCAGCTCAGACCATTGCTGATCCCGAAACAGGCGAAGTTATCGTAACTGAGGGTGATGTAATCACAAAGGAAATGGCACTTGCTCTTGAAAAGGCGCAGATTAACGACATAACACTCAGCATAGACGGAAAGACCACAAAGGTTATTTCAAACGGAATGGTTGACCTTAAGGATTATGTTGACTATAACCCGAGAGAGTTTGGCATCTATGAAAGAGTAAGAGGTATCGTCTTAAAGGAAATTCTTGAAAAGTACCCCGATATGAATTCGGATGAATTCAAGCAGGAACTTTATGACAGACGCGACGAGCTTATTCCAAGACATATTTTGATTGATGATATTATGGCATCTATTTCTTATATGTGCAATCTTGAATATGGCGTTGGCAGTATTGATGATATTGACCACTTGGGTAACCGTCGTTTAAGAAGCGTTGGTGAGCTTTTGCAGAACCAGTTCCGCATCGGTCTTTCTCGTATGGAAAGAGCGGTTCGTGAGCGTATGACAACTCAGGATTTAGAGGTTGTTACACCTCAGAATCTTATAAATATCCGTCCCGTAACCTCTGCTATTAAGGAATTCTTTGGTTCTTCACAGCTTTCACAGTTTATGGACCAGATTAACCCACTTGGCGAGCTTACACACAAGAGAAGACTTTCAGCCCTCGGTCCCGGCGGTCTTTCGAGAGAAAGAGCGGGCTTTGAGGTGCGTGACGTTCACCATTCTCACTATGGCCGTATGTGTCCTATCGAAACTCCTGAAGGACCGAACATCGGTCTTATCAACTCACTCAGCGGATTTGCAAAGGTTAATGAATACGGCTTTATCGAAACTCCGTACCGCAAGGTGGATAAGGAAACAGGCACAGTCACAAAAGAAGTTGAATATATGACTGCAGATGTTGAGGACGGCTTCTATGTTGCTCAGGCAAATGAGCCTCTTGATGAAAATGATAAGTTCATCAGCAAGAAGATTGTCACAAGATTTAAGGACGAATTTATCGAAGTTTCGCCCGAAAAGGTTGACTATATGGATGTATCGCCAAGACAGGTTATGTCTATAGCTACCGCTATGATACCATTCCTTGAAAACGACGATGCTAACCGTGCGCTGATGGGTTCTAACATGCAGCGTCAGGCAGTTCCGCTTCTTGTTCCTGAATCACCAATCGTAGGTACAGGTATGGAATATAAGGCGGCTAAGGATTCAGGCGTTTGTATTCTTGCAAAAGAAAGCGGTATCGTTGAAAAGGTTTCGGGTACCGAAATCGTAATCAAAAATGACAATGGCGATACTGATAAGTATAAGCTTATAAAGTTCACCCGTTCAAACCAGGGTACTTGCGTAAACCAAAGACCTATCGTTGCAGCAGGTGAGCGTGTTGAAAAGGGCGACATCATCGCAGACGGACCTTCAACCAGCAATGGTGAAATCGGTTTGGGTAGAAATATCTTAATCGGTTTTATGACTTGGGAAGGTTACAACTACGAGGATGCTATCCTTATTAACGAACAGCTTGTAAAAGACGATGTATTCACATCAATTCATATTGAAGAATACGAAATCGAGGCAAGAGAAACAAAGCTCGGCCCCGAAGAAATTACAAGAGATATCCCCAATGTCGGCGAAGATGCACTCAAAGACCTTGATGAAAGAGGTATCATCCGTATCGGTGCCGAGGTTGAAAGCGGCGATATCTTAGTAGGTAAGGTTACACCAAAGGGTGAAACCGAACTTACTGCAGAAGAAAGACTCTTAAGAGCAATCTTCGGTGAAAAAGCCCGTGAGGTTCGTGATACATCACTTAGAGTTCCTCATGGTGAATATGGTATAATAGTAGATGTAAAGGTATTTACAAGAGCAAATGGCGACGAGTTATCTCCGGGTGTTACCCAGGTTGTTCGTTGTTATATAGCACAGAAGAGAAAGATTTCTGTCGGCGATAAGATGGCGGGCCGTCACGGTAACAAGGGCGTTATTTCCCGCATACTTCCTGAAGAGGATATGCCTTTCCTCCCCGACGGTACACCGCTTCAGATTGTGCTTAACCCTCTGGGCGTACCTTCGCGTATGAATATCGGTCAGGTACTTGAGGTGCATTTGGGATATGCAGCAAAGGCGCTTGGCTGGAAGATAGCAACACCTGTTTTTGACGGCGCAAACGAGAATGATATTATGGATGCGCTTGAAGAGGCAGGCTATGACAGAACTGGTAAAACAATTCTTTATGATGGAAGAACGGGTGAGCCGTTTGATAATCCTGTAACCGTTGGTTATATGCATTATTTGAAACTTGCCCACTTGGTAGACGATAAGATTCACGCTCGTTCAACAGGCCCATATTCTCTCGTTACACAGCAGCCGCTCGGTGGTAAAGCACAGTTCGGTGGTCAGCGTTTCGGTGAGATGGAGGTTTGGGCGCTTGAAGCGTACGGCGCAGCTTATACTCTCCAGGAAATTCTGACGGTTAAGTCGGACGATGTTGTCGGCCGTGTTAAGACTTACGAGTCTATCGTAAAGGGCGACAATATTCCCGAACCCGGTGTTCCCGAATCCTTTAAGGTTCTTATCAAGGAGCTTCAGAGCCTTGCGCTTGACATTAAGGTTCTTGATAAGGAAGATAACGAAATAATCCTCAAAGAATCTATGGACGATGAAGATACAGAACTTTCAGTTAAGATAGACGGCATCGAAGATGACGAGATTATCAATAAGCACGATTTCTCTGCAGACGATGTAGATGAAGAAGATGAACTCGATGAAATCTTAGGTGACGATGAAGAAAGTCCGTTTGATGCTTTACTCGGTATTACAGATGATGAAGATGATGTTGATTATCTTGATGCTGAGGGTATTGAGTCGCTTGACTTGATTGCAGAGGAAGAGGATTTGGAAAGCGACGATGATATGTTTTAAATTTTAAAAGCGGAGTTGTCTGCCAGGCTCACGGCAGACAACCACTCCGAGTATGTGAGCCGGAAAGGCATGATCGTTATGAGCGAATATCAGAATTTTGAATCTATTCAAATCGGACTTGCTTCTCCCGAAAAAATAAGGGAATGGTCAAGAGGCGAGGTAAAAAAGCCCGAAACTATAAATTACAGAACATTAAAACCTGAAAGAGATGGTCTTTTCTGTGAGCGTATTTTTGGTCCGCAGAAGGATTGGGAATGTCATTGCGGTAAGTATAAAAGAGTGCGTTATAAGGGTGTAGTCTGCGACCGATGCGGAGTTGAGGTTACCCGCTCTAAAGTTCGCCGTGAGAGAATGGGACACATTGAGCTTGCTGTTCCTGTATCTCATATATGGTACTTTAAGGGTATTCCCAGCCGTTTGGGACTTATGCTTGATATGTCACCGAGAGCACTTGAAAAGGTATTATATTTTGCGGCATATGTGGTTATAGACCCGGGCAAGACATCTCTTGAGAAAAATCAGATTTTATCAGAAAAAGAATACAGAGAATATTACGAAAAATACGGCGATATGTTTAAGGCGGGTATGGGTGCTGAGGCAATTCTTGAGATGCTTCAGGCTATTGACCTTGACGAACTTTATGAAGAGCTTTCTGCTGATTTAAAGGACGCAAAGGGACAGAAGAAAATTCGCACAGTTCGCAGAATGGAAGTTGTAGAGGCGTTTCGTCATTCGGGAAATAAGCCCGAGTGGATGATTATGACCGTAATTCCTGTAATTCCTCCCGAAATCAGACCTATGGTACAGCTTGACGGCGGAAGATTTGCGACATCTGACTTAAATGATTTATATCGCAGAGTTATTAACAGAAACAACAGACTTAAAAGACTTTTAGACCTCGATGCTCCTGAAATCATCGTAAGAAACGAAAAGCGTATGCTTCAGGAAGCAGTTGATGCACTTATAGACAACGGTCGTCGCGGCAGACCTGTAACAGGTCCCGGAAACCGTCCTCTTAAGTCACTTTCGGATATGCTTAAAGGTAAGCAGGGCCGTTTCCGTCAGAACCTCTTGGGTAAGCGTGTTGACTACTCAGGCCGTTCGGTTATCGTTGTAGGTCCTGAACTTAAGATTTATCAGTGCGGTTTGCCTAAGAAGATGGCACTTGAGCTGTTTAAGCCATTCGTTATGAAGAAGCTTGTGGCAGACGGACTTGCACACAACATAAAATCAGCTAAGCGTATGGTAGAGAGAGTTCGTCCGGAGGTTTGGGATGTGCTTGAGGATGTAATTTCAGAGCATCCGGTTCTGTTAAACCGTGCGCCAACCCTTCACAGACTTGGTATCCAGGCGTTTGAGCCGGTACTTGTTGAGGGTAAGGCACTTAAGCTTCATCCGCTTGTTTGTACAGCGTTTAACGCTGACTTTGACGGTGACCAGATGGCTGTTCACCTTCCATTATCAGCTGAAGCTCAGGCAGAAGCAAGATTTTTGATGCTTTCTGCAAACAACTTAATTAAGCCTCAGGATGGTAAGCCGGTAACTGTTCCTACTCAGGATATGGTACTTGGTAGCTACTATTTAACTCTTAAAGACGATACTGAAATCGGTACTGGCAAAGTGTTTGACGGCGTTGATGAAGCTGTTTTGGCGTATACCAACGGCGCAGTAGGCTTGCACGCACCGATTAAGGTGAGAGTTACAAAGACAGTAAACGGCAAAGAGATTACCGGAATTATTGATGCAACTGTCGGCAGACTTATATTCAACGAGAAAATTCCTCAGGATTTAGGCTTTGTTGACAGAACAGACGAAGCACACGCACTCGACCTTGAAATCGGTGACAATGTGCTTAAAAAGCCCGCAGTTAAGGAAGCAATCAATGATAATGTAGAGCCCGGTGTTGACAAAAAGATACTTGGTAAGATTATCAATGCGGCAATCAAAATTCACGGAATTACCGATACCGCAACACTTCTTGATGACATCAAGGCTATGGGCTATAAATATTCAACAATCGGCGCAATCACTGTCTGCGTAGACGATATGCAGATTCCTGAAAAGAAGCAGGAGCTTTTGAAAGAAGCAGAAGAGCGTGTTGATAAGATTATGAAGAAATACCGCAGAGGTATGCTGACAGATGAAGAGCGTCATCGTCATGTTATTTCTGTCTGGGGTGAAACCTCAAACAAGGTAACAGATGCCATGATGGATAACCTTAAACAGCTTAATCCTATCTATATGATGGCAAACTCAGGTGCCCGTGGTAGCGTTAACCAGATGCGTCAGCTTGCCGCAATGCGTGGTCTTATGGCGGATACATCAGGTCGTACAATCGAAATTCCTATTCGTTCTAACTTCCGTGAGGGACTTACAGTGCTTGAGTACTTTATTTCAACTCACGGTGCTCGTAAAGGTCTTACCGATACGGCGCTCAGAACTGCCGACTCAGGTTACCTTACGCGTCGTCTTGTTGATGTATCTCAGGATGTTATTGTCCGTGAAGAAGACTGCGGAACAAGAGATGGTATCATAGTAACCGACATTCGTGACGGCAACGAGGTTATCGAGCCTTTAATCGACAGATTAGAGGGCAGAACCGTTACAGAGAATATAGTTAACCCCGAAACAGGCGAGCTTATTATAGCTGAAAACGAAATGATTACTGCAGCTATTGCAAAGCAGATTGTAGATGCAGGAATTACAGAGGTTAAAATCCGTTCAGTTGTTAAGTGCCGCAGTAAGATTGGTGTTTGTGCTAAATGTTACGGACATAACCTTTCTAACGGAACACCTGTTAATGTTGGTGAAGCGGTTGGTATTATCGCTGCTCAGTCAATCGGTGAGCCGGGTACTCAGCTTACGATGCGTACATTCCACGCCGGCGGTGTCGCAGGTGACGATATTACGCAGGGTCTTCCCCGTGTCGAGGAGCTTTTTGAAGCAAGAAGACCTAAGGGTGTTGCTATTGTTTCTGAAATTGCAGGTAAAGTTCATATGACCGAAACATCAGGTAAGCGCGAAATCGTTGTTATGAACGAAGAAACCGGCGAATCTATGACATATATGATTCCGTTCGGTTCAAGAATTAAAGTTCGTGAAGACGATGTAATCGTAGCAGGTGATGCACTTACCGAGGGTTCACTTAACCCGCACGATGTTCTTGCAATTCTTGGTGCAACCGCTGTTCAGAACTACTTTATTCAGGAAGTTCAGCGTGTATACAGACTTCAGGGTGTTGATATTAACGATAAGCACATTGAGGTTATTGTTCGTCAGATGATGCACAAGGTGAAGATTGAAAGTGCCGGTGATACAGGCTTGCTTACAGGTTCACTTATTAATATCTACGAGCTTGAAGAGATTAACAATAAGGTTATCGCAGAGGGTAAAGAGCCTGCTGAATTTACAATTCAGCTTATGGGTATTACCAAGGCGGCGCTTGCGACAGAGTCATTCTTGTCTGCTGCATCATTCCAGGAAACAACCCGTGTTCTTACAGATGCGGCAATCAAGGGTAAGAAAGACCCGTTGGTTGGCCTTAAAGAAAATGTTATTATCGGTAAGCTTGTTCCCGCAGGTACAGGTATCAGCCCCTATGGTGATATAGAGGTTTATCCGACAGGCGGAATGGCATCAGACGATACTGCTTTAGCAGAAGAAGCGTAAAATTTTAAAAGAGAACGAACTTAATTCGTTCTCTTTTTTTGTTGCAAAAACACACTAAATATGATAAAATAAATTGAAGTATAAAATTTAGTGACGGAGGTCCGTTTTATGAGAGAAACCGTGAATATTCTTGGGGTAAATATAGATAAAATAACTGCAAAGGATGCTCTTTTAAAAGCAGAGGGATTTGCAAATTCTGATGGAGTATCCGTAATATATACGCCAAATCCCGAAATTGTTATGGCGGCATATGAGGATGAGGAATTTAAGAATGTACTTAATTCTTCGGATATGTGTGTCCCTGACGGCATCGGGGTAGTATACGGTGCAAAAATGATAGGCAATCCTCTGCCCGAAAGAGTTGCGGGCTTTGATTTGAGCAAGGGGCTTATTGAAAAACTTTCAAAAACGGGCGGAAGCGTGTTTTTGTTTGGTTCAAAGCCGGGAATTGCAGAGCTTGCAGGCGAAAATTTAGTTAAGGAATATCCGGGAATAAAAATCGCAGGCACTCGTGACGGCTATTTTAAAGAGAGCGACGAACAAGAAATAATCGATGCAATAAATGCCTCAAATGCAAATCTGCTTCTTGTGTGTTTGGGCGCACCAAAGCAGGAAAAATGGATATACAAAAATAAAGATAAGCTGAATGTAAATTTATGTATAGGTGCGGGCGGTTCACTTGATGTATTTGCAGGGGCTGTTAACAGAGCACCCGAAATATTTATAAAGCTTAATCTTGAATGGTTTTACAGATTTTGCAAGCAACCAAGCAGAATTGGAAGATTTATGGCACTTCCAAAGTTTATATTGACAGTTAAAAAGACTAATAAAAAATAGGAGGATGTTATGATATATATACTTTTAGCAGACGGTTTTGAAGAAGTTGAGGCATTAGCTCCTCTTGACATAATGAGAAGATGCGGAATTGATGTAAAAACTGCGGGACTTTCTAAAACAGAGATAACAGGCAGTCATAACATCACTGTTTTAGCCGATATGAAGATAGAGGATATTGATATAGAAACTGTTGACGGAATTGTTTTGCCCGGCGGACTTCCCGGCACTACTAATCTTCAAAAGGATGCTACCGTTAATAAACTGATTGAATATTGTGATGAAAACGGACTTATGATGGCGGCAATATGTGCAGCACCTATGATTTTAGGTGAGCTTAATCTTTTAAATGACCATGACGCAGTTTGTTTCCCCGGCTTTGAGGAGCATTTAAAGGGTGCAGACATTGTTGATGCCTTTGTAGTAACCTCGGGTAATATCATAACCGCAAAGGGAGCAGGTGCATCACTTGAGTTTGGTGAGGCAATTGTTGATTATTTAGCTCAGGATGGCAAAGGCGCTGAAATATTAAAACAGATGCAGTATCCGTTATGCTAGATAAAAAGAGTTTGCGCAAGGAACTTTTGCGAAAAAGAAACGAAATACCTATAAATTTACGACACAAAGAAAGTGAAGAAATTAAAAACACTCTGCTTTCAATGTCCGAATATAAAAATGCGAAATCGGTATTTGTCTATGTATCTTTTGGCAGTGAGGTCGAAACACAATCGCTGATAGAAGCTATCCTTAAAGATAAAAAGCGGGTGGCAGTTCCTCTTTGTGATACAAAGACACATACGATGCAAGCGGTGGAAATTACGGATATATCGCATCTTAAAAACGGAGCTTACGGAATTTTAGAGCCTGATGTAAATGCGGGCATACTTGCTCCTGATGAGATTGATTTAATTATCGTGCCTGCAATCAGTTTTGACAGATGCGGAATGCGACTCGGCTATGGGGCGGGGTATTACGATAGATTTTTAGCGGATTTTAAAGGAATTTCGATAGGGCTGTGTTTTTCTCAATGTATTTCGAAAAGCTTGCCCGTTTGTGAGTTTGATAAACCCGTAAATAAAATAATTACGGGCAGGGAGTTGATAATTAGTGGCAACTGAGTATCTTCAGCATAAGAAGAAATTAAAGGGAATAAGATATATGCTGCTTGCAATAGCGGTGATAAATGCGTTGATTACAATAATTTTTAAAGTAATCGCAAGCTTTAAGGGAGAGTTCATCCCGATGTATTTGCCTGCAATGCTTGTGGGTTTGTTTGCATATATAATCCCGATTATGATATATGCCAAAATAAATAACATAACCGACAAGGTTGCGGCACAGAAATTTTATTTAAATAGGGCAGATAAAATTACGCTTTTGCTTTCGGCACTTATTGGCATTGGTTGTCAGTTTGTAATGGTGATTATCAATCTGCCGATTAACCTTTTATTAAGCGGTGCTACATCATATCTTCCCGAAACCTTTGGCGAGTTATTCTGGGCAACAATAGCTATTGCGCTAACCCCCGCAATATTTGAAGAATTTTTATTCCGAGGGATAGTTTACGGCTCAATGGCAGAGTTTAATACTAAAGCGGCACTTATATTTTCGACAATTTTATTCACGCTTTTGCACGCAGATGTTTACGGATTTTTGGGCTATATATTTTTAGGAGTCGTGCTTGCGGTAATTGTCAGCCGTACAAATTCTCTGCTTCCTGCAATAGTGTGCCATTTTGCAAATAATTTTACGGCACTTTTGCTCGGCTTTTTCAATGGCGCAATCAACTATGATGCGTTTCTTACAATAACTCTTTTTGTGATGGGTGTTATATGCTTTGCGGCAGGAATTTTAATATTTGTTTCAAAGAACAAAAAGCCTCCGCAAGTTTCACGGATAAAAAAATCACACCTTCTGGGGCAGAGCTTTGTAAATATACCCATACTTCTGTGTATTCTGGTAGTTATAATAACGGGCATAATTACACGAACTATATGATAAAGGGGCGGTAATTGATGAACAAAAAAAGGATATATGTGTTGGCTATAGTCGTTTTGATTTTAGGCATAGTATTTTTTAAAGATGTTTTCGGTATTGGCGGAAGCAAGTCTGAAACTCCCATAAAAATCGCAGACGGAGCGGGCAGCAGCGTAATTGCCAATGAGCTGGAAAGTCTGGGCGTTATCGATAGTGCCACTATGTTTAAAATCTACGCTAAAATCACCGGCGAGCCGCTTTATCAAAAGGGCGTGCATATACTTTATGATTCTATGAGCTATAGAAAAATCATAAAAACGCTTGAGAGTGCACCCAAAAGAGATGAGTATAAAGTTTTAATCCCTGAGGGCTATGAACTTTATAAAATTGCTGATGTGCTTGAAGAAAGCAATCTGATTAACCGAGATGTTTTTATGCGTGAGGCTCAAACAGGGGATTTTGATTATTCATTTATAAAAGATATTCCTCAGCGTGAAAATCGGCTTGAGGGTTATCTCTACCCCGATACCTATATCTTTACAAACGATATGACCGAAAAAGAGATAATTGATACAATGCTTAAAAACTTTGAAGAAAAGGTTATTCCCGAATATGAGAAAGCACAAACCGATATAAGCCTTGACGAGATAATAACACTTGCATCAATTATAGAAAGAGAGGCGGCAAATGACGAGGAAAGAGGTAAGGTTGCCTCGGTATTTGTAAACCGCTTAAATAAGGGAATGAGGCTTGAGTCTTGTGCAACAGTTCAATATTTGCTTGGCGAGAGGAAGAGCGTTTTGACAAATGCCGATACACAGATTGACTCTCCCTACAACACCTATAAAAACGGCGGTCTGCCGATAGGGCCTATTGCATCGCCCGGACTTAAATCCATTCAGGCGGCGCTCTATCCCGAAGATACTCCATATCTTTATTTTCTGGCAGGCGAGGATTTAACCCATAGCCTGTTTGCAACTACATTTGAGGAGCATCTTTCAAATCAACGAAATATCAAGAGGTAAAAAATGATAGAAGATAATATAACCTATGATTATATAACAAGATATATAAGAAGAACACTTAAAAAAAGCGATGGCATCCGCCTTGAGATGGAGCAGTTTGCAAAGGAATATGATGTTCCTATATCCCAGAAAGAAACCATAAAGCTGATTGAACTTTTAATCAGAATAGGCAAGGTGCAAAGCGTTTTAGAGGTAGGTTCTGCAATCGGCTATTCTGCCATATGTATGGCAGACGCGGGAGCTGCCTATATAGACACGATTGAAATAAACGAGGATGCTGTAAGGGTTGCAACGCAGAATGTAGAAAAGGCGGGGTATTCGGACAGAATACATATTCATTTTGGTGATGCAAGGGAAGTATTGCCGACACTTAATCGGCAATACGATATGATTTTTATAGATGCTGCAAAGGGGCAGTACAACAAATTTTTTGAATATTCGATGAGAATGCTTAAAAAAGGTGGAATTTTAGTTTCAGATAATGTATTATATAAAGGGATGACTGCAAACGACGAGCTTGTAGAACATCGTAAAATAACAATAGTAAGAAGACTCAGGGCATATCTTGATATGCTCTGCTCAAGCGAGGAGCTTGAAACGGATATACTACCGCTTGGTGACGGAGTAGCACTTAGTATAAAGCTTTAAAAGGTGATAAAATGAGAGGTTCAAATCGTTTTCGTGGATTTATAAGGAATATGGATTTTCTGCTTGTGGCACTTATTTTGATTGCCTCTGTTTTTGGTATAGTTATGATTTCAAGTGCAGGCGGCGAAAGCGGAGTCCGCTATGTTATAGTGCAGTCTGTGGCGCTTGTTCTGGGAAGCATCGGCGTTTGTGTGCTTATGGTTCTTGACTACGAATATTTATCCCGAATATCTGTTTATTTATCGGGTGCGTGTCTTTTGCTTCTTCTGCTTGTCTTAATTCCGGGAATTGGCAAGGTTGAAAACGGTGCAAGAAGCTGGTTTGTATTAGGCCCTCTGAGTCTTCAACCGGCAGAGATTACTAAAATAGTATTTATAATAGTTTTTGCCAAAGAGCTTTCCGAGAATGAGGACAGAATAAATGACATAAGAGTTCTTATAAGGATTTTGCCTTATGCCATTGTACCGATTGTGCTTATTCTTTTGCAACCTGACTTTGGAACGGCAGTAGTATTTGTGTGTATAACGGTTACAATGCTCTTTGTGGCGGGCATAAACTGGAAATATATAATAGGCGGTTTATCGGCGCTTGCGGCGGCTTGTCCGATTGCGTGGTTTTTCTTCCTTAAGGATTATCAAAAGGCAAGAATAATAAACCTCTTTAATCCCGAAAATGACCCGAGCGGAACGGGCTATCATGTAATTCAATCAAAGATTGCGGCAGGCTCGGGAAGGATTTTCGGTTCAGGACTTTATAAAGGCTCAAGTCAGCTTAATAATCTGCTTCCCGAGAGGCACACCGACTTTATATTCTCGGTTGTGTGCGAAGAGCTTGGTATGATTGGCGGAGTTTTAGTTATCTTAATCATAGCCGCAATCATAATCCGCACCATATATATCGGGATAAATGCAAGAAATTCACTCGGAACATATATGTGTATGGGCGTTGCCGCAATGCTTATATTCCAGAGCTTTGAAAATATAGGTATGTGCATAGGACTATTCCCCGTAACGGGAATTACGCTTCCGTTTTTCAGTTATGGAGGTTCGTCTATGCTTACAACACTGATTACGATGGGACTTGTGCTGAATGTAAAGCACAAGAGCAGGATGATCAATTTTTAGGAGCGATATAAATGCTTAAATTTATCATAAGACGGTTTATACCAAATTATGAAGATATAAAAAATAATGAAGTCCGAAAAAAATATGGAATACTTGCGGGAGTTTTAGGTATAATCTTAAACCTTTTTCTGTTTGTTGCAAAGCTGGTTGTAGGTATGCTTATAAACAGTATAGCGGTAATATCCGATGCGTTTAACAATCTGTCGGATTTAGGCTCTGCCATTGTATCAACTATCGGTTCAAGGTTAAGCGGTAAAAGGGCAGATGAGGAGCATCCGTACGGACACGGAAGAGGCGAGTATATATCTGCACTTATTATCGGTGTATTGATAATATTTATGGGAGTTGAGCTTTTTAAAAGCTCCGTTTCAGAGCTTTTAAATCCTCAGCCTGTTCATATCAATATATTTTCGGCGGCTATACTTTTTGTATCAATTGTAGTTAAGCTATGGATGTGGAGCTACAACAGATATATGGGAAGAAAGATAAATTCTTCGATTTTGCTTGCGGCGGCAAAGGATAGCTTAAATGATACCATTGCTACATCGCTTATAATAGCGACGGCTATTGTTGCTCCGTTTATAAAATTCCCCATTGACGGAGTTGCGGGAATTTTGGTGTCCGTAAGCATAGTATGGGCAGGAATAAGTGTTGCAATCAGCACAATCAATACACTTATCGGGGTTGCCCCCGACAGTCACTTCATTTCACAAATCGAAGAAATGGTTATGAGCGGTGAGAATGTGCTGGGAATGCACGATTTGCTTGTTCACGATTACGGACCGGGCAGAACAATTGCATCGGTGCACGCAGAAGTCCCAGACGATTTGTCGCTTGTTGAGGTGCACGATATGATTGATGCCATTGAACATAAAATTATGCAGGAAATGGGCGTTGATATAGTAATTCATATGGACCCCGTTCCACAGAAAAAGTGAGTTGAAAAATATGCACATAAAGGATAAAATAAAGAGAATTACAGCACTGATGCTTGTTGCCGTTATGCTTTCGGGTTGCGGCGAAAAAGAACCACCTAAGATTGAGGAGAAAAAACCTCAAAAGATATACAATCTTCCTGTTGCGGCAGAAGAAAACAATCTTTTAAAGCTTGCAACCGATGCAAGAGGAACAGAGGCAAAGATATGCTACTTAACCTTTGACGACGGTCCTACAAACAATGTAACACCGAGAATACTTGATGTTTTAAAGCAGTATAATGTTAAGGCGACATTTTTTGTTCTTGGCAGTATGGTTGACAAGAACCCCGATGTTTTAAAGAGGGCGTATGATGAGGGGCATCTTATTGCAAATCACTCGTATTCTCACAGATATGCAGATTTATATGCAACAGCAGACAGCTTTATGGAAGAAATAAAGCACACCCATCAACGAATTACTGAGGTTACGGGCGAGGAGCCGTTTAAACTTATAAGGTTTCCGGGCGGAAGCCACGCAGAGAGTACTTACGGCGCTCAAAAGCAGCAATATATAGGCGTATTAAAGGAAAACGGATTTTATTATGCGGATTGGAACTGCTTAAACGGCGATGCCGAAGCAATTTTAAGGAGCGCGCCTGAACTGCTTGCGAAAATTCAGCAGACGGCGTATGGCAAGAATTTGGTGGTGCTTATGCACGATGCAAAAACAAAGACAACTACCCCTGATGCACTTGGAGGTATAATAGAATACCTTTCGTCAAAGGGCTACGAATTTAAACGACTTGACGAAGTTGAATATTATACCGATGCAGAAAAGATACAGAACACAAACAAAATAGTTTTATAGTCTAATGTATTAAAAATTAAGAAAATGGTGAAAATCTGTGATAAGTAATGTAAAAGCGGTCATATTTGATTTAGACGGAACGCTGATTGACTCTATGTGGGTGTGGGATAAGCTTTTGGAAGATGTTATGGAAAAGCACGGCTTTTCAGCACCGGAAAGTATGATAAAAAAGGTTGCCCATATGACACTTACCCAATCCTCTGAATATCTTGTGGATGAGTTCCCTGACTTTCCGATGAGTCCTAACGAAATCCGCGAAGAATGGAAGAATATAGTCTTTGACAGCTACGCTCACAAGATAAAGCTTAAAAAAGGGGCAAAAGAGTTTATAGAGCGACTTAAACAAAACGGAATAAAAATAGGAATAGCCACCGCCTGCGAAAAGAATTTACTTGCGGCGTGTCTTAAAAATAACGGCATTTATGATATGATAGATGTGTTTGCATATGCAGATGAGGTGGGCGAGGGCAAGCAAAGTCCAAAGGTTTTTTTAGAGTGCTTACGCCGTCTTGATTGCAGAGTAGAGGATGCAATTTTGTTTGAGGATATTTTAGTCGCACTTGAAACGGCGAAGAAAATAGGGCTTAAGACAATAATCATAGAAGAAAGTCGGGCAAAGCCTGACCGTGAAGAACTGAAACAAAAGGCTGACAGATATATAGTTGACTTTACTGAACTTTTAAAGTAAAAAGGAGTTGTTAATATGGATGTAAAGGTTTTATACGATATGTCGTACGGGGTGTATATTGCGGCGACAAAGGTTGACGGAAAGAATGTAGGCTGCGTTGCAAACACTGCTTTTCAGGTAACGGCAGAACCCGTGAGAGTAGGGGTTTCTGTAAACAAAGAAAATTTTACTGAGGATGCGATAAGAAAATCGGGATATTTCACACTCTCAATTGCATCTGAAGAAACAAGTATGGAAACTATAGGCAAGTTTGGATTTTATTCTGCAAGGGATATAGATAAGTTTGAAAACACAGATTTTATGACGGTGGGAGATGGCTTTCCTGTTATAAAGGACAATACTTGTTCATGGATTTTGTGCGAGGTAGAGCAGGAAATTGATTGCGATACCCACACCATATTCATAGGCAAAATGACAGATGGTGAAAAGATTAGCTCGCTTGCACCTATGACATATGCTTATTATCATAAGGTAAAAGGCGGAACAACTGCAAAGAATGCGCCAACCTATATAGAGGAAGAGAGCACAAAAGAGGTTCAGTTTGTGTGCGGTCTTTGTAAATATGTTTTCCCCGGAACAGAAGAGGAATTCAATGCACTTCCTGAAACTTGGGAGTGTCCGCTTTGCAAAGCTAAGAAAAATGTTTTTGAAAGACAAGAAAAATAGAGGATTGGTTTTCCAATCCTCTATTTTTTTCCTTTGGGGCAAACTTTCATACAAATTCCGCACACCACACCTCTGCCGATGTGCTGGAATTCCTTTTTCATATAATCACTGCACGCCTTTGCATCTAAAATGCTTGAAAGCGGCTTGTCCTTATGCCATTCACTTCCGCTAATCGCCATGGCGGGACAGCTTGATTTGCAGATGTTACAGTCCTTGCAGATATTATCAAGCGGTTTTTCCAGTACAATAAATTCACAATCTGTAAGTATTGTTCCAAGCCTTATGCGGGGGCCGTGCTTTTCGGATATAAAAAGACTGCTTTTGCCGATAGTGCCAAGCCCTGCAAGGTACGCCGCCTCCTTGTGCGAGAAAATTCCCTGAAGTCCGTTTACCGATTGAGATGCAGGGATTGGTACATAGTTAAAGCCTGCATCCTGAAGCATTAAGCCCACCTGAAGTGAAAGTCTGTCGATGTAAGCATTTACACTGCGATAGTGGTGAAAATATGTATGCGTGGGTGCTTTATCAATCTGGTTGATTATGGCGTTTGACAATGGTATCGTATAAGATATTGCATAGGGCAGAGAAAAGTTGTTTTCTTCAAGCCTTGCAAAGCCGACTTGTCCCGCACCATTTTCTATTAAAAAATCGTATATTTTTTGTTGCATAAAAGTTCTCCTTAAAGAGATATTACATTTTTTAAATATTTAAGTGTTTTAAAATTTTTTTCGAGCAAAATTTCGATGCATTGCTCGCCAAGTGCGCTCAAATAAGAAATAGCTTTTTCGGACATATTAAAGGAAAAAATCTTTTTGCTTTCCGCAAGTTCTATGTAAGAAAGTGCCGCTAAAATACTGTCGTTTATCTGCATAGACGGATGTGCGGCAGAACATTTTTCGCAATAGACTGAGCCGTTATGCGCAGATAACGAAACAAGATTTGTTGTTTTGCCGCAATCCGCACATTCGGAAAGATTAGGCATAAGTCCCGCTATTGTCAGGGTACGGAATTCAAAAACCGCTTTTATTTTCTCGGCGTTTTCTGATTCCTTGTCAAGCATATAAAGAGAACGAATAAGAAGCTCTGTTTGGTCAGGCTCGGAAGAGTTTTCCTGCATAACGGAATTTGTCACATCACAAAAGTAAGAAGCATACGCCATCGCATCAAGAGAATTTTTAAGATTTGAAAATGTTGTAATGGCTTCGCCTTCATTCAACTTATAAAGAGAAGAAGAGCCGCTTTTAAAAAGAGTAAAACGGCTGTATGCGAAAAGAGAGGTTGCAGAGAGCAACCCCGATTTTCCTTTGCGGACATTTCCTGCAAGAACTGATATTTTACCCATATTACGAGTTACAACAGTAAGTATCCTGGAAGTGTCGCCGTATTTAGTTTCCTTTGTGATAATTCCTTCGGTATCAACGATAGCCAATAGGCTCATCCTCCGTATCGGGATATTCTTCATATTCGTCTGCATCCTGATTGCAGGCGTTTTTATATTTTAAATAAGAAATTATACTGCCGGTTTTTTCAAAGTGTTGCCATTTATCTTCAATGTCCTGAGAGCTGTATCTCATAAGATTACCTCCATATCATTTTGCAAAGTTAGTATATGATATGAAGTTTTTTATATACTGTGAAGATTTGGGAGTATTTCCTATTCAAAACCAATATCCGTAATAAAGTTTTCGCGGTTTCGCCAATCCTCTTTTACACGAACCCACAGTTCAAGGTAAACCTTTGCGTTTAAAAATTTTTCAATGTCGGTGCGGGCAAAACTGCCGATTTTCTTAAGCTTTTCGCCGCCTTTGCCGATTATAATTCCCTTGTGACTCTGCTTTTCGCAATAGATTGCCGCAAGAATTTCATATGTTCCGTTTTCTTTTTGCTTCATCTTTTCGATTTCTACCGCAATACCGTGCGGGATTTCGCGGTTTAAAAGACGAAGAGCCTTTTCTCGTATAAATTCTGATACAATCTGTCTTTCGGGCTGGTCGGTGATGGTGTCATCAGGGAAGAACTTTGGTCCTTCGGGTAAAAGAGAGCAAAGCTTTTCAAAAAGTTCGTCTAAATTATCGCCGTTTTGTGCTGAAATAGGCACAATGTCCGAAAAGTCATATAAATCCTTAAGCTTATCAAGAATAGGTAAAAGCTGAAGCTTTTGTATCGAGTCAATCTTGTTCACACCTAAAATTACGGGAACTCCTGATGTTTTAAGTCCCATAAGTGCTTCCTTTTCAGCCTCAAGCTCGCTGTCTTTTATGTTGCAGTCTACTACATACAAAAGTGCATCTATGTCCTGAGTTGCAGTGTATATATATCTTTCCATTCTTTTGCTCAGCTTGTTGTGTGGCTTGTGAATTCCGGGGGTGTCAATTAAAACAAGCTGATAATCCTCGCCCGATTTCACACCCAGAATTTTGGTTCGGGTGGTCTGCGGCTTTGAAGAAACAATTGCTACCTTCTCGCCGATTATCTGATTTAAAAGGGTGGATTTTCCCGCATTGGGACGACCCGTAATTGCAATAAATCCTGATTTCATGTTATTCTCCTATCTTGTAAGACCTATGTGGTTAAGTATCTCCTTCTGATACCCAAACATCTCTTTTTCTTCTGATTCTTCCATATGGTCATATCCCAAAAGGTGCAGCATAGAGTGAACAGTTAAAAATCCGACCTCTCTGTTAAAGGTGTGGCCATATTCTGATGCTTGTTCAGCGGCACGCTCTAATGATATAACAATATCTCCAAGGCATAGTCTGCCAAATTCTTCTGCATCCTTGACTATCTCGCCGTTTTCATCATACTCAAACATTGGAAAGGATAAAACATCGGTAGCAGAGTCAATATTTCTGTGCATATTGTTAAGCTCCCGTATGCCGTCATTGTCGGTAAGAACCACACTTATTTCGACATTGGTGTCAAAGTCCATATATTTAAGCGAAGCAAGAGCACATTTTTTTATAAGCGATTTTATGCCAAATGTGACTTTGTATTTTTTTTGTTCGTTTAAAAATCTTATCTTCATATAACCTATCCTTTGTTTCTTTTAGAGGCACGCTCACGCTCTAATGTTTTTCTTTCGTACGCTTTTACTATTCTCTGCACAAGCGGATGGCGGACAACATCTCTTTCGTCAAGATATACAAACTCAATGCCTTCGACATTTTTAAGAACTATCTCCGCATCACGAAGCCCCGACTTTTTATCTCTGGGCAGGTCAATCTGCGTAACATCGCCTGTTACCACGATATGCGACGAAAAACCCATACGGGTTAAAAACATCTTCATCTGTTCTGCGGTTGTGTTCTGCGCCTCATCAAGAATAATAAATGCATTGTCAAGTGTTCGCCCTCTCATATAAGCAAGCGGTGCAACCTCAATAATGCCGCGTTCTAAATTCTTGTGAAAGTTCTCGTAGCCGAGCATCTCGCCCAAAGCGTCGTAGAGCGGTCTTAAATACGGGTCAACCTTTTCCTGCATATCACCGGGAAGAAAACCAAGACTCTCGCCCGCTTCAATTGCAGGGCGGGTCAAGATAATCTTATCAACCTCTTTGTTTTTAAAGGCGTTGACTGCTGCCGCAACCGCAAGGTAAGTTTTACCTGTACCCGCAGGGCCGATGCCGAAAACTACTGCATTTTCCTTTATGGTTTTAAGGTATGTTTTTTGTCCCAGCGTTTTTGCTTTTATGGGAATGCCCCTTGAGCTTATGCAGATAACATCTTTGCCTAACTCTTCAAGCTGTTCTTCGTTTCCGGTTTCAACCTGCGACATCACATAGCGAACTTCTTGTTCGCCTATGTTTTCGCCTCTGCTTGCCATAGCAAGTAAAGCATTAACCGCCGAAACTGCCTTGTCAACCTTTTCAGGTTCCCCTCCGATTTTTATATCCGAGCCTCTGTTGATAATTGCAACATCAAGCTCCTTTTCGATAAGACGAACGTTTTCGTCAAAGCTTCCGAATAAATTTATTACAAGCTCAATTCTATCCGCTTCAATGTGTCTTTCCATATTTTTACCGTTCCTTAAAGTATTTTATCAATATTATATGAAGTTTTACATTAAATATCATAATCCAACACACTGTTTTTGTCAATCAGAAAATCACGCAAAAACGCCATATAATCCGCAAAAATGCAAATTTTGAAGTAAAAAAAGGTATTTTGAAATATTTTGTAAAAAAAATTTAAAAAAAATTCAAAAAAACACTTGCGTTTTTCCTTAAAGTATATTAAAATAATAATTAAGTGGAGCGAAATGTATTAAAATGTACCAAAGTGGATTAAAATCTGAACCGAAAGGAGGCAACGGAAAATGTTAGTCGGAAAGTATGACCAGAATATTGACGCAAAAGGCAGAGTTAATATACCTTCGAAATTTCGTTCATCACTTGGCGAAACATTTGTTGTTGCTGTCGGTGATGAAAAGTGCGTTAACATTTATCCGCTTACCGAATGGAACGCGTTTATGCAAAGGGTTGAGAGTGTTCCGGTTGAGGACAGAGCGATGCTTATGAGATATATTCAGCAGACCTCGGCAGAATGTGACCTTGACAGTCAGGGCAGAGTTGTTATTCCGCCCGCTATCCGTGAATATGCAGAGCTTACAAAAGAGATTGTTGTTGTGGGCGAGCATAAAAAGGTAGAGGTATGGAGCTTGGCTAACTGGAAGGGTTACACGGATGCTACCTTTGATATGGTTAAGATTAACGATATTATGAAGCAGATTGGAATTTAAGGCAGGTGCTTTGAGGTATGGAATTTAACCATATATCTGTTCTTCTTAAGGAGAGCGTTGATATGCTCAAGGTAAAGACTGATGGCGTTTATGCGGACGGAACGCTCGGCGGAGGAGGACATTCCTCGCTGATATGTGAGAGGCTTTCAGAAGAGGGCAGACTTATCGGGATTGACAGAGATGAAATTGCTCACAGAGCCGCACAAAAAAGGCTTGAAAAGTATGATTGCCAGAAGGTGTTTTATCACGATAATTTCTTTAACATAAAAGAGATACTCAAAAATGATAAGATTGACGGAGCAATTCTTGATTTGGGAGTATCATCCCCCCAGCTTGACGATGCAGAGCGAGGTTTCAGTTACAACAAGGATGCAAGGCTTGATATGAGGATGGACAGAACTCAGTTGCTTGATGCATATACAGTTGTAAATACCTATGACGAAAAAAGACTTGCTGACATAATCTTTAAATATGGTGAGGACAAGCTTGCAAGAAAGATTGCCTCAGCAATAGTCAAAGCAAGAGCGAAAAAAGATATCGAAACAACGACCGAACTTTCGGAGATTATAAAATCGGCATTTCCCGCCTCGTTAAGATTTGCGGACAAGCATCCCGCAAAGCGAACCTTTCAGGCGATACGCATTGAGGTAAATGGTGAACTTGATGGGCTTGAAAAAGCAATCCGTGATTTTGTGGATTGTCTTAAAGAGGGCGGACGGCTTTCGGTGATAACATTTCATTCTTTAGAGGACAGAATTGTTAAAAATGTATTTGCAGACCTTTCAAAAGGCTGTGATTGTCCGAAGGATTTTCCGGTTTGTGTATGCGGAAAAAAGCCGTTAATTAAGCTGATTACCAAAAAGCCGATTGTAGCAGAAAAACAAGAACTTGAAGATAACTTCAGAGCTCACAGCGCAAAGCTGAGAGTAATAGAAAAATATTAAGAAAGGATGAGAAATCGTGCCAAGTGTAACACAGTACAGAGAACGAACAGTTAATTACAGAACAAAAGCATATGACTACAGAAGCTTATATACGGGCACGAATACGGCGTATGACATACCGGTTTCTTATCCTAAAAGAACGCCTCAGCCAAAGCCTGCTCAAAAGGCACATACGCAAAACAAAAATATTGTTCGTGCGGCAGCTGCGTTTTTGGCATTTGTTGCTATCTGTTTTACAGTTATATGCAGATATGCAATAATACTTGAGAGTAACCAGAAAATAACAAGCCTTGAGAAGCAGTATGAGCAGATGCTTTCTTCAAACCAGGTTTTGCAGACTAAAATTGATAAGGGTATCGAGATGGGCGAGGTAGAGCGTTTTGCTAAAAACGAGCTTGGAATGATGCGCCCTGAAAATCATCAGATTTTTTACATAGACATAGAAATGGAAGACTTAAGCAGCAAAAAACAAACTTTGCCCGAAAAGAGTCCTATAAGCGGAACACCCGGTGCATTAGTTAATGCTTTTAGTGTTTTAAAATAGATTTGATACGAATATACTAAAAAGAGGATTAGTGCAGACGGCTTCGGTGTCTGCACTTTGGCTATTTTATGCAAGTTAATTTCAAGAGGTGATTTAGCGTGGCAGGAAACAATAAACGAAATTTTACAGACGAATTTTTAAGTGGCAGCAGACCTGTTCAAAGAAAAAGAATAGTCTTTATTTGTGCGGCAATTGTTGCAGTTTTTGCTCTGTTGCTTTTAAGAACTGCTTGGATTCAGATAGTTAACGGAGAACAGCTTTCCCGTGCGGCGCTTGAGCAGCAGACAAGTGATAATACGGTCAGCGCAAAAAGAGGCAAGATATATGACAGAAATTTCAAGGTTTTGGCGGGCAATGTAACAGTTGAAACGATAAGCATAACTCCGCAGAATTTGCGTGATGCAATCGAAAAGCATAATCTTTCAGAGGCTCGTGTAGCCGAAGAAATTGCAGACATTTTAAATCTTAAGGCAGAAGATGTAGAAAAGAAAATCAAAAAGACAAGCGGCTTTGAGTATCTTAAGAAAAAGGTGGATAAAGAGGTTGCCGATGAGCTTCGTGAGTATATTGAGCTTAAAAAATTATCGGGTATAAACTTTGTTGATGATGTAAAGAGATATTATCCCTATAACAATCTTGCATCCCATGTAATCGGCTTTGTAGGCGAAGATAATCAGGGACTTGAGGGAATAGAAAGCGTTTATGATTCAACATTAAGCGGTGTTCCGGGAAGAGTTGTGTCAACCCGTGATTCTGCGGGCATGGAGTCGGGAACGGATTACGAGAGCTATATAGAGGCGCAGGACGGCTACAGTGTGGTACTTACCATAGACGAGGTTATTCAAAGCTATGCGGAAAAGCATCTTGAAAATGCCAGAATTTCAAATCATCTTCAGGAGGGTGCGGCAGTAATCGTTATGGATGTAAATACGGGTGAAATTCTTGCGATGAGCACAAAGCCCGATTATGACTTGAATAAGCCGTTTGAGATTACCGATGCGATAAAGGATAAATATCCCGATATAGAAAAAGAATTAAAGGCACTTGAGGGAACAGAATATATAAACAGATTTAACGAGGTTATACAGACGGTTCGCCGTAACAAAGCGGTTGTTGACTCGTACGAGCCAGGTTCTACCTTTAAGGCGGTTGTTGCCGCTATGGCGATTGAAACAGGAGCGTGCTCGCTTGAAGATGTATATGCCTGCGGCGGTTCAATCAAGGTTCTTACCGAAACCATACATTGTGCAAACAGAAACGGACATGGTTCTCAGCGTTTTGCAGAGGCGGTACAGAATTCGTGCAACCCGGCGTTTATAAATATCGGACAGAAAATCGGCAGAACAAGCTTTTTAAGGGGGTCAAGAGCGTTTGGCTTCTTTGAAGAAACAGGCATTGAACTTCCCGGTGAAACGGCGGGTATCGGATTTTCGGAAAACAGTTTTACAGAGCTTGACCTTGCGGTAACATCTTTTGGTCAGGGTATTACGGTTACACCGCTTCAGATGATTACGGCGGTATCGGCAGTTGCAAACGGCGGAACACTCTATAAGCCGCATCTTATAAAAGAAGTTGTAAATTCAGAAAACATCGTTATCGAAAGCAAAAGACCTGAGGTTGTAAGACAGGTTATATCGGAAGAAACAAGCAATACAATGTGTTCAATTCTTGAATCGGTTGTTTCAAGAGGCGGTGGTAAAAACGCCTATGTTGCCGGCTATAGAATTGCGGGTAAAACAGGTACATCCGAGAAACAACCCAGAGGCAACGGCAAATATGTGGCATCATTTATAGGCTTTGCACCTGCTGATGACCCGCAGGTAGCGTGTCTTGTAATACTTGACGAGCCTGAAATCGGTATGACATATTACGGTGGTATTATCGCCGCACCGGTTGTAAAGAATATACTTGAAGAAACTCTGCAATATTTAGGCGTTGAGCCGCAGTATAACGAGGAAGAAAAGAAATATGCAGAGGTTACTGTCCCTGATATTTCGGGTATGGCATCAAATGAAGCGGGTAAGCTTTTAAACGAAGCGGGATTTTATATCAGAGTAAAGGGAAGCGGTTCGATTATAACTGACCAGATTCCAAAGGCGCATACAAAGCTTCAAAAGGGTGCGACAATCGTTGCGTATATGGACGGAACAAAAACCGAAAGAACAGTTACCATACCAAAGGTTACGGGACTGACGGCGGCAGAGGCGACAGCCACCCTGATAAATTCGGGACTTAACGCAAGAGTAAAAGGAGTATCGGGAAGCGGCAGCGGGGCTGCGATATGTGCAAATCAATCTCCTGCGGCGGGCACAATAGTTGAGCCGGGAACGGTTGTAACTGTGGATTTCAGATATTCGGAAATTGGCGATGAATTATAAGGAGGATTACCTATGAAGCTAATGCAGTTGCTTGAGGATGTAGAAGTTAAAGAGATAATCGGTAGCGAACATTTAAATATTTCGGGTATTGCATTCAGTTCTTTTGATGTAAAGCCGGGTAATATTTTTGTGTGTATATCGGGCTTTAAAACAGACGGCCACGATTATGCAGAGGATGCAATTCAAAGAGGTGCAATCGCCGTTTTAGCAGAAAAAGATATAAGTGATGTAGGTGTTACCTGCATCGTGACCGATAACACGCGAAAGGCTCTTGCAAAGATGGCTGCAAACTTTTACGAGCATCCCGAAAAATCATTTTGCCTTATCGGCATTACGGGTACAAACGGAAAAACAACAACTACTTATCTTGTAAAATCCGTGCTTGAGTCGCTCGGTAAAACAGTGGGTCTTATCGGCACAAATCAAAATATGATAGGAACAGAGGTTATGCCGCCAAAGCATACAACTCCTGACTCGCTGGAGCTTATGCAGCTTTTTGCAAAGATGCGTGAGAGAAAGGCAGATTATGTGGTTATGGAGGTTTCGTCGCACTCACTTTCTCTTGACAGGGTTACGGCTTGTACCTTTGATGTTGGTGCAATTACAAACATAACTCAGGACCACCTTGACTTTCATAAGACAATGGAGAATTATCTTGAGGCAAAGGGAATATTATATAAAATCACAAATGCGGGCATCGTTAATGCCGATGATATGAGTGCAAGCTATCTTCTTGAAAATTCAGAATGTGAGAGTATGCTCACTTACGGAATAGAAAACGACTGCGATATGCGGGCAACCAATGTAGAGCTTTCTGAAAAAGGTGTGGCGTTTGACTTAAGCTACGAGAACAAAAACTATCAGGTTGAATTATCAATTCCGGGTAAATTTTCTGTCTATAATGCATTGACAGCGCTCAGCTGTCTAGTATCAGCGGGAATTTCAATGAATGATGCCGTAAACGGACTTAAGACTGCAAGAGGCGTAAAGGGCAGAGTAGAGGTAATCGAAACGGGCAGAGGCTTTAGTGTTATAATAGATTATGCACACACTCCCGACGGACTTTATAATGTAATAAAGACAATCCGAGGCTTTTGTAAGGGCAGAGTTATAACTCTTTTCGGTTGTGGCGGTGACAGAGATTCTGACAAACGCCCCAAAATGGGTAAGATTGCGGCGGCGCTTTCGGATTATTGCGTGGTAACAAGCGATAACCCCCGAAGCGAGGACCCCGAAAAAATAATTATGCAGATAGTAGAGGGTATGAAAGACGGATGTAAGTATGAGGTAGTTGTAAACCGTTTTTCTGCAATTGAATATGCTCTTGATTTGGCAAAGGAGGGCGATGTGGTTCTGCTTGCGGGCAAGGGACACGAAACCTATCAGATTTTAGCAGACCGCACTATCGACTTTGACGAAAGAGAGATAGTAAGAAAGCTTTTAAATATTTCTCAGGAAAAGTAGAGGAATTTCATATGGAACCAATATTGACTCTTAAACAAATAGCAAAAGCCGTTTCCGGCGAGCTTATAAACTGCGACGAAAATATGGTAGTTTCGTCTGTTTCGACCGACACAAGAACCATAACGGCAGGGGCGTTGTTTGTGGCGCTTAAGGGCGAAAATTCAGACGGACACAGGTTTATACAAAACGCAATAAACAGCGGTGCAATCTGTGCAATTTCCGAAAAAAATCAAGAGGGACTTCCGCTTATCATAGTAGAGGATACCTCAAAGGCGCTCCTTGATTTAGCGGGATTTTACAGAAAAGAAATGCGCATCCCCGTAGTTGCAGTTACCGGAAGCGTTGGAAAAACCTCGACAAGAGGTATGATTGCATCGGTTCTTTCGCAGAAATACAAAACTCTTGCAACAGAGGGTAATTTCAATAACGAAATCGGTGTTCCGCTGACTCTTTTCAGATTGAGCAACGAACACGAAATCGCAGTAATTGAAATGGGAATGAACCATTTTGGAGAGTTGTCGCGCATTACAAGAGCGGCACTTCCTGATACTGCGGTTATTACCAACATAGGCGAGGCGCATATAGAAAATTTAGGAACCCGTGAGGGTATTTTAAATGCAAAGCTTGAAATTTTAGAGGGCTTGTCGCACGGCGGAACGGTTGTTCTGTGCGGTGATAACGATATGCTCTGGACTTTAAATGGCAGACTTGAGTTTGAAACTGTCTATTACGGCATAGAAAACGAAAAGACAGACATCAGGGCATATGATGTAAAAACCTATCCCGAAAGCAGTGAGTTCAAATTCTCGGTCGAGGGCAGAGAGTACATAGCGACAATAAGTGTTGCAGGAGCACATCATATATACAACGCTCTTTGTGCGATAGTTGTAGGACTTAAATATAATGTTCCGCTTAATGATATAATTACCGGAATAAAGGAATTTATCCCGGTAGGACTTCGTCAGGCGGCGGTAAAGCTTAAGAAATATACCATTATCAAGGATTGCTATAACGCAAGTCCAACCTCTATGAAATCAGGGCTTGAGGTTTTATCACTTAAAGAATGCAACGGCAGAAGAGTTGCAATACTTGGCGATATGTTAGAGCTTGGTACCATTTCGGAAGAGGCACATCTTGAAACCGGAAAACTTGTTCCCGGTTACAATGTTGATTGCCTGATTACTGTGGGCGAAAAGGCAAAACTTATCGCAGAGGGCGCAAAGGAAAAAGGTCTTAAAGATGTTTATTCGTTTTTGACAAATGCCGATGCGTGTGAAAGGCTTTATGATATACTCAAAGAGGGAGATGTTGTTCTCTTTAAGGCATCAAGGGGAATGCACCTTGAGGAAATTGCCGAGTATATGGAGAAAAATCAGTAATATTTAAGAAAGGCAGTGATTTTATGAATCAACTTATTACAGGCGGAATTTTCGCATTTATTCTTGCAGCGCTTTTGGGGATTTGGTTTATTCCCGTACTGACAAAGCTTAAGTTCGGCCAGGAAATCCGTGAGGAAGGTCCAAAATGGCACGCCAAAAAATCTGGAACTCCAACTATGGGTGGGTTGATTTTTATTACGGCGATTGCTATCGCTTGCCTTATTTGTTATATACTCGGAATGCCTATGGGTGTTGAAACAATAATGCTTCTTTCGATTTCGGTGATTTATGGCTTAATCGGATTTGTTGACGATTACATAAAGGTTATATTAAAAAGAAATTTGGGCCTTACTGCAAAACAAAAATTTCTGCTTCAGTTAGTGGCGGCAATCGCATTTGTTGCATGGGCGGTATACGGTGCAAATATAAGCACAACCATAAGCATTCCCTTCACCGCCTTTTCGTTTGATATGGGGGTATTCTATATTCCGTTTGTAACGCTTGTAATTCTTGCGACAGTAAACAGTGTAAATTTAACCGACGGTCTTGACGGACTTGCAACAAGCATAACATGTATCGTTGCAATATTCTTTATGTTGTTTGCTCAAAGAATGCAAAGTAGTGAGGTTGCGCTCTTTGCCGCAATCGTTTTAGGTGCACTTGTGGGCTTTTTGCTGTATAACAAATATCCCGCAAAAGTGTTTATGGGAGATACTGGTTCACTGTTTTTAGGTGGTGCAGTTTGCGGTATGGCGATACTTTTAAAGCACCCGCTTGTGCTTTTGATAGTAGGCTTTGTATATGTAATGGAATCTCTTTCAGTTATTTTGCAGGTGGCATCATTTAAACTTACGGGCAAGCGTATTTTTAAAATGAGTCCCATTCATCATCATTTTGAGATGTGCGGCTGGAGTGAGGTTAAAATAGTACTTGTGTTCACATTTGTGACGGCAATTCTTTGCTCACTTATGTATTTCTTGGGATAACAAAATTGATTTTTCGGAGGAATCTGTATGAACGACAGACATAAAAAACAAACGGGACTTAAGGGAATACTTAATGATTTTTTCGGTCCTGTTTCAGGAAGTATAGACTATGTGTTTCTTGCTATGGTTGTTCTGCTCATTACCTATGGAATAATAATGCTTTTCAGCGCAGGAAGTGCAAGGGCGTATTCAAATTTCGGCGACAGCTTTTATTTTCTTAAAAACCAGCTTGGAGGCGTAATATTGGGCGGAGTCGCTATGTATCTTGCCTCAAGATTTGATTATCATCGATTTGCGGGCAAGCTTGCAGGTATGCTCTATTTAGCGGCAGGTGCTCTGCTTGTTCTTGTTATAGCGGGACTCGGAAGCACAATAAACGGTGCAACCCGCTGGCTCTTCGGCTTTCAGCCGTCAGAGATTGCAAAATTTGCAATAATCGTGCTTTTTGCATATAATCTCTCTCTTCCCGCAAGACAGAAAGAGCTTGAAAACTATAAAAACGGCTTTTTGCCATATCTTATATATCTTGGTGTATATGTCGTTTTGCTTGCACTTGAACCTCATTTTTCGTGTATAATTTTAATAGGCTTAACATCTATGCTTATACTTTTTGTAGCAGGTGCGCCTATTAAGCATTTCGTTATGACCGGAATACCCGCACTTTTTGGTGTTGCCGCAATGATTGCGGTAGAGCCTTATCGTATGGCAAGAATTACGGCGTTTTTAGACCCGTTTGCAGATGCGCAGGGCGATGGCTGGCAGATAGTTCAGTCGCTTTATTCAATCGGTTCGGGCGGAATTTTCGGCGTAGGACTCGGCAAGAGCCGACAAAAATTTCAGTCGCTTCCTGAACCTCATAATGATTTTATCTTTTCGGTATTGTGCGAAGAGCTGGGACTTTTCGGGGCGCTTTTGTTATTTGTGTTGTTTGCGGTTCTGATAATAAGAGGAATTAAGATTGCGGCAAAAGCACCTGATTTGTTCGGCACACTTCTTGTGATAGGTATTGTTGGCATAGTGGCATTTCAGGCGCTTATAAACATTGCGGTTGTAACATCTTCAATTCCGGTTACGGGTATGCCTCTGCCGTTTTTCAGCTACGGCTCGACGGCGCTTGTAATAACTATGGCGGAAATGGGAGTAGTTCTTAATGTTTCAAGGCAGTCAAAGCTGTAAAGGAGGAATTTAATTGAGAATTCTTTTTGCGGGCGGCGGAACTGCGGGGCACATAAATCCCGCACTTGCCATTGCGGGCGGAATGTGTAGTCGCAACAGTGACACTAAGGTTCATTTTGTCGGAACAAAAGAGGGGCTTGAGGTAAGTCTTATCCCTCACAGCGGTTACACGCTTGATTTGATTAAGATTCACGGTTTTAAGCGAAAGCTGAGCCTTAAAAATCTTAAAAATATTTCAGAGCTTCCGTTTGCAGTTATGGCATCTAAAAAAATAATAAAAAAATTTAACCCCGACATAGTTGTGGGTACGGGTGGTTATGTTTGCGGTCCCGTTCTCTATGCGGCAGCAAAGATGGGTATCCCCACACTTGTGCACGAATCCAACGCCTTTCCGGGAATTACAACAAAGCTTCTTGCAAGGTATGTAGATGTCGTTGCAGTTGGTATGGAGGCGGCAAAAAAATATCTGCCCGAAACAGAAAAGCTTATGGTGGCAGGCAGTCCCATAAGAAAATCAATACTTGAAACGGACACTCTTTCGGCAAGAAGAAGCCTCAATCTTGACTCAAGACCCTTTATAGTCATATTCGGTGGAAGTCTCGGCGCAAGAGATTTTAACAGAAATATGGCAGACTGGATTATGAGCATTGCAGAGAGCGGAAAATATCAGATTTTAATGGCAACCGGCAAAAACAATCAGTTAGAGGCGGTCAAAGCCCGCTTTGCAGAAAACGGCTTTACCTTGCCCGCCGGCATAAAAGTAGATGAATATATTTATAATATGGATATAGCTATGAATGCGGCGGATCTGGTGATTTCAAGAGCGGGCGCAAGTACGCTTGCAGAGCTTACCGCAATCGGCAAGCCTGCGATATTGGTGCCATCGCCGTATGTTACGGATAATCATCAGCAACACAACGCAGAGGCTATTGAAAACGGCGGCGGTGCGGTAATGATAAAAGAAGCGGATTTATCTGCCGAAATAATCGAAAAAACCGTGTCAGACATAGTTATGAACCACGAAAAAATTACGCAGATGAAAAAAGCATCTCTTAAAATGGGAGTTCCCAATTCTATCGATATAATCTGCGATGAAATCGAAAGGCTTGTTTAATCACATTATTCCGTAAATATCATATGATAAAGAGATATGATATGAAACGGAGGTAAAACAAAGTGAACAAGCTTTTGATACACGGTGGGAGCGCTCTTTTTGGCGAAGTGAAGGTACAGGGATGTAAAAACTCCGTTTTGCCAATACTTGCGGCAACCCTGCTTTGTGATAAAGAATGTATAATACATAATTGCCCCGACATTTCGGATGTAGACTCGGCATTTGAGATTTTAAAAGAGCTTGGCGGCAATGCGTATCGTGAAAATGATACTGTATATATTAAAACGCAGAACATAGCCTGCGGGAATATACCCAGGGATTTAATGCAGAAAATGCGTTCGTCTGTTATGTTCTTAGGTGCGGTACTTGCAAGGTGCGGCTATGCACGGATTTCAAAGCCGGGCGGATGCAGACTTGGGGAAAGACCGATTGATATACATCTTCGCTCACTTAAGGATTTGGGCGCAGAAATCATAGAAAAAGACGATGAGATATATTGCACTTTAAATCGGGTAAAATCCCGCGATATAACTCTGCTTTACCCAAGTGTGGGAGCAACCGAGAATATAATTTTAATGTGTGCTCTGTCAAGTGCTGATGTTATAATTTATAATCCCGCCCGCGAGCCGGAGATTGTGGATTTGCAGAACTTTCTCAATTTAATGGGGGCAGACATAAAGGGTGCGGGCACAGATATCATCAGGATTTGCGGAAAAGACGAGCTTTCGGGCTGTGAATACACAGTTATGCCCGACAGAATTGCGGCGGCGACCTATTGCTTTGGTGCGGCGGCGTGCGGAGGCAGAGTGTGCCTTAAAAATACAGAAAAGGCACATATGCTGACTACTCTGGGAGTGCTTGAAGCAATGGGTGTTAAAATAAATGCCCTTGATGAAGAAATTATCGTAACCGCAGATAAACGCTTAAAAGCGATTGATAAAATAAAAACTTTGCCATATCCGGGTATTGCAACCGATATTCAGCCGATGCTGGCGACGGCACTTGCAACCGCTGACGGAACATCTGAAATAACAGAAACAATCTTTGAAAATCGATATATGTATGTGCCGTATCTGAATAAAATGGGTGCGGATATTACCATAGATGCAAGTCATATAGGCATCAAAGGCGTTAAAAGCCTTTGCGGCAAAAAGGTGGAGGCAAGCGATTTGCGCTCGGGTGCGGCGCTTGTGATAGCGGGCGTCTGCGCAGAGGGAGAAACTGAGGTTTCGGGTTATGAATATATAAAAAGAGGCTATCAAAACATCGCTTATGATTTTAAGAATATGGGAGCAGATATTACACTTTTGTAATAAGGAGGAAATATGAAAAACAGAAGAGAACCAAAACGGCGCGAAAAACAAAAGATAAAGCTTTCCGTAAGGGTAGGCGCTTTGATAACAGTGCTTGTGTTGATTGTTGCGGCAGCGGGTATTTTGATGTTTCCCGCCTTTGACATAACAGAGGTTTATTGCGAAGGAAATGTAAATATTTCAAGCGAAGAAATAATAGCTGCGGCAAAGCTTTCAACGGGCAAAAATACATTTCTTGAAAATGTCAGCGGTGCAGAGCGAAGAGTTGCAAAGCTTCCGTTGATTGAAGAGGTAAGCATAAAGAGGGTTTTCCCCGACAAGCTTTGCATAAGTATAACAGAACGAACTCCTGCATTTTATGCAGTAATGGGTGACAGGGCAGTTGCACTTGATATAAACGGCATTGCGGTAAAGGAAATTGATGAGGGACAGACCAAACGGCTTCTTGCAAAAAATGTAGCAACTCTTGATGTAAAGCAAGAGGTAGAAGAAGAACCCGTTGAGGAAGAAGAACCCATTGAGGAAGCAGAACCGCTTTTAAGTATACCGGTTATGGCAGGACTTGAATTGAGCGATGCAAAGCTTAACAAAAAAGCTGACAGTCGCGACGATGCAAAACTTGATGAAGTTTTCAAGCTTTGCAAAACGCTTAATGCGGCGGGAATTTTGAATAAAAGCACATACATTGATGTGACCAATCTGGGCGATATAATCATTATGATAGAAAATCGTCTTGAAGTTCATTTCGGTAATACTGATAATCTGGAATACAGAACTAAATTTTTGGCAGAAGTGATAACTAAAAAATTATCGGCTTACGAGATTGCAGTGGTTGATTATACAGGCGACGATATATATGTAAGACCGCCCAATGACGGCAAGGATAAGGTAGTTCCAAAGCCCGAAGAAGAGGAAAAAGAAGAAAAAGAAGAAGAAAAAGAAGAGGAAGAAAACGAGGCATCAGAGCCTGATGTAAATATAAATTTGTAACATAATTGTAACAATGTTTTAGAAATTTTGCAAAATGTCTTTACAAAATAAAAATTAGTGGTATAATAAGACATAAGAATTAAAAATGGATTATAATATGTTTTTTAAAACATATTTAAGGGCTGGACAAGCCCATATCACAGTTAGGAGGAAGAAAAAGTGTTCCAGTTTGATGCAGAAAACACTAATCCTGCGCAGATTAAAGTTATCGGTGTAGGTGGCGGCGGTAATAATGCTGTCAACAGAATGATTGAGGCGGATGTTAAGTGCGTTGAGTTTATCGCAGTTAATACAGATAAGCAAGACCTTACGCTGTCTGCTGCTTCTCAGAAGATTCAGATAGGCGAAAAAATTACAAAGGGACTTGGTGCAGGTGCCGTTCCTGAAATCGGTAAAAAAGCGGCAGAAGAGAGCCGTGACGAGATTGCTCAGGCTATCAAAGGCGCAGATATGGTATTTGTTACAGCCGGTATGGGCGGCGGTACAGGTACAGGTGCAGCTCCCGTTGTTGCAGAGGTTGCAAAAGAGATGGGCGTATTGACAGTCGGTATCGTAACAAAGCCTTTCTGGTTTGAGGGTAAGGTTCGTCAGCAGAACAGTAATGAGGGTATCAAAAACCTTATGGATGCAGTTGATACTTTGGTTGTTATCCCCAACGACAAGCTTTTAGAGGTTGCTGAGAACAGAACACCGCTTATGGAATCTTTCCGTATGGCTGATGATATTTTAAGACAGGGTGTTCAGGGTATATCCGACCTTATTTCAAGACCCGGTCTTATCAGTCTTGACTTTGCAGACATCAAGACAATTATGAAGGATACTGGCTTTGCGCATATGGGTATCGGTAGAGCAACAGGTGAAACCCGTGCAGAAGAAGCTGCCAAGAAGGCTATACATAGTCCTCTTCTTGAAACCACAATTGAGGGTGCAAAGGGTATTATCCTTAATGTATCCGGCGGTGCTGACCTTGGTATTCTTGAAGTTAAGACTGCGGCTGAATTGGTTGAAGAGGCTGCTGATAAGGATGCAAACATCATTATCGGTGCTATTGTTGACGAGAGTCTTGGCGATGAAATTCAGATTACAGTTATCGCAACAGGCTTTAAGGGAAACGCACCCGGAAATGACGAAACATCTTTTGATAGCTTTTTGAGCAGATTTGGTAATGGCAAGAGCGCAACTGCAGCTCCTGCACCCGCTCAGAATGCACGCCCTGTTGAGAAGGTTCAGTCTACCACTGCTCAGGGATTATTCAACAGATTTGGTGAGGATGACGGGATTGATGTTCCTGTATTCCTGAGAAAGAACAGATAATCTACAGAAAACAAAATTTTCAGCGCCGTCACAAAGACGGCGCTGTTTGACTATCGGAGGCATAATGAGAGAGCTGATTGACAAACTGAAAAAAGAACAAAATCTTACAGATGACGAGTTTTTGCGCCTTATAAAAAACGACGCGGATGACGAATATCTCATAGAATGTGCAGATTTGGTTCGTCGTGAAAATTATGATGACAAGGTGTATTTAAGAGGACTTATCGAGATATCAAACTATTGTAAAAACGATTGCTTTTATTGCGGTATACGCTGTTCTAATAAGAATACTCAAAGATACCGCTTGACCAAAGATGAGATTTTGGATTGTTGCGAAAACGGCTATAATCTGGGTTTTCGCACTTTTGTGATGCAGGGCGGCGAGGATGCAAGCTTTTCGGATAGTGTGATGTGTGAAATAATTTCTGAAATCAAGCAAAGGTATCCTGAATGTGCGGTAACATTGTCGCTTGGCGAAAAAAGCTTTGAGAGCTATAAAGCGCTGTTTGAGGCGGGCGCAGACAGATATCTGCTCCGTCACGAAACGGCGGAAGAGTCGCATTACAAAAAGCTCCATCCTAAAAGTATGAGCCTTGAAAACCGCAAAAAATGTCTGTTTGATTTAAAGAAAATCGGATATCAGGTGGGTAGTGGTTTTATGGTTGGTTCGCCATTTCAAACTCTTGAAAATATAGTCGCTGACTTAAAATTTTTAAAGAAGCTTATGCCGGATATGATAGGGATTGGCCCGTATATAACCCACAAGGAAACGCCGTTTTGTGAGTATAAATCGGGCGATTTAAAGTTGTCGGTAAAAATGGTTGCGATACTTCGTCTTATGTTTCCGTATGCACTTATACCATCGACTACGGCGCTTGGAACGCTCGATAAAGACGGCAGAAAGATGGGACTTAAGGCAGGGGCAAATGTTGTAATGCCTAACCTCTCGCCTCAAAAAAAGAGAAAGCTATATGATTTGTATGACAACAAAATTTCAACCGACGAGGAAGCGGCAGAGGGACTTTTAAAACTTAAAAAACAGATTGAAGATGCCGGCTACTCCGTTTCAATGGAACGCGGCGATGTAAAAAAGTGAAAAAAGACTTGTCAAGCGACAAGTCTTTTTTGGTACGCCTGACGGGATTTGAACCCACGACCTTCAGAGTCGGAGTCTGACACTCTATCCAACTGAGCTACAGGCGCATATAAAGTAAAATCCTGTTCTTAAGAACAGGATTTTTTATGGTGCCGCTGATCGGGGTCGAACCGATACGGTATCACTACCACAGGATTTTGAGTCCAGCGCGTCTGCCAATTCCACCACAGCGGCACATATCAAACAACTTTGATATTATAACATATCTTTTTTTTAAAATCAAGTATTTTTCAAAAATATTTTAAAAAAGAGCGGGAGGAAAATCCTCTCGCTCTTAAACTATTCAAGGTTACGCATTATTCTGAAGGTCCTGTTCGTACTTTTCGATCATCTTTTTACTCATTTGACCTGTACGACTTCTTAT
>JAZREZ010000013.1:0-11412 GCA_045661045.1 Clostridia bacterium | reverse complement strand
TGGTGGAGGGAGATGGATTCGAACCATCGAAGCAAGAAGCAACAGATTTACAGTCTGCCCCCTTTGGCCACTCGGGAACCCCTCCATTTATTAAATTAAAAGTTGCAACTTTGATATAATATCATACGCTTGTCCTTTTGTCAATACTTTTTTTAAAATTTTATAATAAATTTTGCCGTTTTAAAGCGATGCGCATTACTGCTCTTAAAACGGCAAATCTATATACTCAGCTATAAGTATGTAAATAAGTGCATATACAAGCATTGAATTTTCACCTTCTGCCTCGTCAGTGTCAAGCATCAGCAGTATAAGCGCCACGAGCAATAAATCCTCCGCTGACAAAAATCCTAACACCTTTCCGCTTTTGGGATCATACACGGACTGCGGTATGAATTTTGTCAGCGGATGCTCTTTTTTGCATTTAGTTTCCTTTTCCTCAGGTGTCGGCTTTGGGCACTGTGCTTGCTGCTTCGTATTCTGCAAAGGGGCGCTCCTTTGAGGATTTTGCTTTGCATTCTGCGGCGGACAGCTCTTTCGTTGCGGCTCGTATCGTCTATACATAGGCATGCTCCTAATTCATTTCTTTAAAGGCATCTATCGCTTTGCCGATAGTCAAAAATTTCAGCGCATTATCAACAGATTTCTGCCTCTCGTTTTTAAGAAGAGGTCTTAATGATTGCAAAAACGCAGTCTGTCGGTTTTTTTCGGGATTGTTCATAGCCGACATAACTTTCTGCATTTTCATCATCATTTCTATACTCTCGGGGTCAATGCCGCCCGTTTTTACTCCCGGCATTTGCTGATTGTCCGAAAACATCGACATTATATTTTCTATTGCAGAGCTGCCCTCTTCGCTTGAGAGCATATTTTTGAGCATATCCACCGCACCCGATAAATCTATTTCGTCACCCATTTTGACACCTCCGTTATTTTTTCAGCATAGCATTTATCTTTTTCATAATTTCAGGATTGCTTGCAAGCTGCTTTGCAAGATTCGGATTTTTCGAAAGCTCTGCCTGTAAATCAGCTGTGCTTAAATTATTAAGCTTTTTATCAAGCTCGCCCTTGTTTGTTCCCTTAATAGCCTTTTCAACCTCCTGCATCTGCTCGGGGCTGAGCATTTTACTCATTTTGCCGAGTGCATTTGACAGCATTTGCGGTGTCATATTTTTAATCATATCCTCGATATTTATATAGACCACTCCCTTTTAATTTTACTCCCTATAATTTATGCAGCAAAAACAAATTTCGTGACAAATTTTTATCCGTATGCTATAATTATCCCGGTGATTATATGAAAGCATTGATACTAAGTGACAGCCACAAGGATTTTTCCGCAATACTTAAGGCTCTTAATCAAAACCCCGACATAAATTTAATAATTCACGCAGGGGATGTGCATCGTGATGTAGAGGATATTATGAATTTATATCCTATGCTCCCTTGCGCCTATGTTCTTGGAAACAACGATTTTTCGGTGTGGGGCGTTCCATATGACAGATTTTTTGAATTCGGCGGCAAAAAAATATTTTTAACGCACGGTCACAACTATGGCGTAAAAGGCTCACCCGCCCGCGTGATTTCAGAGGCAAAGAAAAAAGATGCAGACATCTGCATCTTTGGGCATACACATAAACGATTTTTAGACGAGGGCGAAATTTTGACGATTAACCCGGGCGCCGCCTATAAGGGCTACGCCATTTTGACTATTGAAAACGGCATTGCATCTGTAGAATTTAAAGACATCTAAAAAGGACAAAACTTTGTTTTGTCCTTTTTAATTATTTTGCTTCTACTACTATTTTGCGGTTTGGCTCGTCGCCTACGCTATAAGTCTTAACTCTGTTGCTGCCCTGAAGTGCGGCATGGATAATTCTTCTCTCGTTAGGTGACATAGGCTCAAGTGTAACCGAGCCGCCCTCGCGGATAACACGACGCTCTAAGCTCTTTGCAAGCTTTTGAAGAGTATCCTCTCTTTTTGAACGATAGTTTTCGGTATCTACGCTTACCTTTATATAAGAATTCTTTTCCTTATTAACATAAAGGCTTGTAAGATACTGAACAGCATCGAGGGTATCGCCTCTTTTGCCTATCAAAAGTCCCATCTTTTCGCCCGATACATCAACCTTTACAAAATCGCCGCCGTTTGAAGCATCTATCTCTGCATCAACAAGTCCCATCTTATGAATAAGCTCGGTTACAAAAAACTTTGCATCCTCTATCGACTTTTCTGTAACGGGATGGCTCTTTCTTGCGGGTTTCTTTTCTTCAGCGGGTTTTTCCTCTTTAACCTTTTTAGGTCTTGGAGCATGGTCCTTTGCCTGAGGCTCTGCCTTTGGCGCATAAGGATTTTCGCCCATTTCTATCTTTTCTGCCTGCGAACGCTTTTTAGCAATTTCTTTAACCTTGGCTTCCTGCTCGGCTTCCTTTGTTATCCACGCAGAAATAACAACCTCTTTTCCGAGCAAAAGTCCCATAAGTCCCTTTCCGACCTCACGCTCTATCTCATAAGAAAGCTCGCTTACATCTACGCCGAATTCTTCAGCGGCAAGCTTTAACGCTTCTTCTTTATTTTTTGCGTTTTTTTCTATTTTTCTTAGCATTTATAATCTCTCCTTCTATCTGCTCCTCGGTAATCCCAGGTTCTATAATCTTATTTAAAGCTACCTGCTGAATCATCGAAATAATATTACTTACTACCCAATAAAGACCGATTGCCGCCGGAAGTGTGAATGCAAACCACGCCGACATTATAGGCATAAAGGTCATCATACCCTTCATAGTATTGGGCTTTTCGTTGCCGTACTCGTCCTTTTGAGGCGCTTGCTGCGGCGATTGTGCCTGAGTAATTTTTGATGCGGCATAAGACGAAAGTCCCGAAAGCAATGGTATTATCCACAAAAGAACAATGTCAAGTGTAAGTCCGTTTGCTCTGCCTAAAACCAGATTGAAAAACGCACCTAAATTCGGAGTCTGTGAAAGGTCTAATCCCAAAAAGTCAAAGTTTATCAAATCGAAACTCTTATTAAGCCCTGTAATCCAGTGACTCTCCATAATAACGGGATTTTCAGATAAAAATCTTGCAATCTGAATTTGGAAATTACCGAGCATTTTATAATTATCATCAGTAAGTACATTTAAAGAGTCAACCCCAACAGCACTTAGAAACATATTAAGTCTTTCGGGATTTCCTTCGCTCCACTCAACTACTGCGCTGATTATGCGCCATACCTCATCCTCGCCAAATCCCATAATGTAAACTATCGGCTTTCTTACAACGCCGTAAAGCATAATAATTATAGGAAGCTGAATAAGCATAGGCAAACATCCGCTCATAGGATTTACCTGATATCTCTGGTAAAGCTTCATCGTTTCCTGATTGAGCTTTTCTTTATCATTTTTATACTTTTCCTGAAGCTGCATCAAAAGCGGCTGAAGCTTCTGGGTTTTAAGCATTGACCTCTGTTGCTTTACTGTAAGCGGCATAAGAGCCAGCTTAATCAAAACTGTAAATATTATAAGCGCAACACCATAGTTGTTAACCAATGTTTCGCAAAGTCTTAAGATATACCCAAGACCCATCATTATATAGGACACAACCTGTCCCTCCTTCTGTTTTATGAAAACCGCTTACGGATAATCTATACCGCCCTTAAACAATGGGTTGCATCTGAGTATCCGAAAAATCGCCTTTAAACTGCCTTTTAATACGCCGTATTTTTCTATTGCTAAAATTGCATATTCCGAGCAAGTCGGATAAAATCTGCAACAAGGCTTTTTAAGCGGTGATATTCGCCGTTGATAAAAGTGTATAAATCTTATCAATATCTTTTTCATTTTATTTTTCAATCCATAACGAAAGCTCACCCATAGCCGATTTAAAGTCACGGACAAGCTTTTCATAGGGAGCTTCTGCCGTCGCACATCTTGCTACGATGCAAATATCTGCCCCCGCCGCAATCTCGGGCTGCATAACCCGAAAAAGCTCACGAATTCTGCGTTTTGAGCGGTTTCTTAAAACCGCATTGCCTACTTTTTTGCCCGCAGTTATACCAAGCCGTACCTCTGCACGGTTGGTTTTGAAGGCATATACAACCATCGTATGTCTTACTGCGGATTTGCCTCTGCGGTAAAGCCTTTGAAATTCATAATTTCTGCACAGGCTTACAATCTTTTTCATAGTCCCTCCGAAATCGATTTTTGTCCATATAGACAAAAAGACGCTTTTACAGCGCCTTCTAAATCGCCGACCCGGCAAATATGTCGACATAAAGCCGACATATAAAAATAACCGTGCCTTATGCAGAAAGCTTCTTTCTGCCCTTAAGTCTTCTTCTTGCCAACACCTTGCGTCCGTTCTTGGTGCTCATTCTCTTTCTGAAACCATGCTCCTTTGAGCGCTGTCTCTTTTTAGGCTGATAAGTTCTAAGCATTGTGTCAAACCTCCTTCAATCATTTAGTATATATAAAAAATACTTCTCATAAGAAAATCTATCATAGTATATCACCTTTTTTCCAAAATGTCAAGCATTTAAACGAAATTTAATTTCTTTACATTTGATATTTACTATGTTATACTTTATTTAATCAGGTCGGGCATAGCGCGAACACTGACAATTGATTGCCCGATAGCTTTTAAAACATATTTTTAACAAAGGAGAGAGTTAAAATGTCTCAAAAAACAGACGGCATCTATGATGCAAAAAAACTCGGAACGGGCAAAATGCTTGTTCTCGGATTTCAGCATATGTTTGCTATGTTCGGCGCAACAGTTCTTGTCCCGCTGCTCACAGGGTTAAACATTGCTACAACACTCTTAATGGCAGGTCTTGGAACACTGTTATTCCACCTTATTACCAAAGGCAAAGTTCCTGCATTTTTAGGTTCTTCCTTTGCATTCCTCGGCGGATATGCAGCGGTTGCACCTCTTGCGGGCACAGAGGCTATGACAAATGCTGAGCTTTTGCCTTACGCATCACTCGGCGTTGCTTGCGCAGGTCTTGTTTACCTTGTTTTAGCCGCACTTATCAAGTGGGTAGGCGTTAAAAAGGTAATGAGGTTCTTCCCGCCTGTAGTTACGGGTCCGATTATTATCGCAATCGGTCTTGGCCTTTCAGGAAGCGCAGTATCTAACTGTCAGCAAAACTGGTTAATCGCATTTATCGCACTTGCTATCGTTGTTATTTTCAACATCTGGGGCAAGGGTATGGCAAAGATTATTCCTATTCTTTTGGGCGTTTTAGGTTCTTGTCTTGTTGCAGCAATCCTTGCTTTGTGCCTCGGTCAGACAATCGAAATCGACGGCGCAAGCTACATTGCTTTAAACGGAAATCCCAATATGATACTTTTCTCAAAATCCGCGCTTGACACATTTGTTGCAGCACCCTGGATTGGCTTACCTATCAAATGGAGCGGCACAGTATTCGGCGGAATTGACTGGACACAAAGCTCTCTTGTTATTAGCTCAATCGTTGCAATTATGCCTATCGCTCTTGCAACTATGATGGAACATATCGGTGATATTTCTGCTATCTCTTCAACTGTTGGCAAAAACTTTATCGCAGACCCCGGACTTCACAGAACACTTATCGGTGACGGTCTTGCAACATCACTTTCTGCACTCTTTGGCGGTCCTGCAAACACTACTTACGGTGAAAACACAGGCGTGCTTGCTCTCTCTAAAGTATATGACCCGAAAGTTATAAGAATTGCGGCGGCAGTTGCAATTATTCTTTCATTCTCACCTAAGTTTGAAGCTTTGGTTGCACTTATTCCAACAGCAGTAATCGGCGGTATTTCGTTTATCCTTTATGGTATGATTTCAGCAATCGGTGTAAGAAATGTTGTAGAAAACAATGTTGACTTCACCAAGAGCCGTAACCTTATCGTTGCAGCGATTATTCTTGTTGCAGCCCTCGGACTTGGCTCACTTACATTCTCGGTAGGAAGCATTACAATTTCACTTTCAGCTCTTGCAACTGCATCAATTGCAGGTATTATATTAAATGCAATTCTTCCGGGTAAAGATTATGACTTTAAAGAAACTCCGGATGGATCCGACACCGGCGTAAACTTTGAAATCTAAACAAAAGGAGCAGTGAAAATTCACTGCTCCTTTTTAATTTATGCTTATGTTTCCGTTTTCGCAACAAATCCTTGTTTCATAGAACTTTTTAATGGCTTTTATCAGATACTCTGTATCCTTATTACCTGCTGTTTCAAATGCCGAATGCATCGAAAGCTGAGCAAGCCCTATATCCACAGTATTTATACTCGTTTTTTCACACGCAAGGTTGCCAAGCGTAGAACCGCCCGCAAGGTCGCTGCGGTTTGAATACACCTGATACGGCACATCCGCATTTTCGCAAATCTTTTTGAATACCGCATCCGACACCGCATCGGTTGTATATTTCTGTGCGGCGTTATGCTTTATAACTATACCGCAGTTTATCTTGGGACAGTTGTTTTTATCAGACATTTCTGCACGATTTGGATGAATTGCGTGGGCATTATCCGCAGACACCATAAATGAAGATGCAAGCATTCTGCTGTGGTCACCATAACTTATGCCCAGCGCCTCGCTTATGCGGATAAGGGTTGAACTTAAAAAGTCTGATTTTGCTCCCTGCTTTGTTCCGCTTCCTACCTCTTCGTTATCAAATACGCACATAGTTTGAATGGTATCTTTGTTTTCGCCCGCTAAAAAACCGTTTAAAATTCCGTACACGCATTGCAAATCATCAAGCCTTGGCGCTGAAATGAAATCATCACCCCAGATTACTCCATCCTGATTGTCAGAGAGCATCAGGTCAAAACCCTTAATCGTTTTAACACCCGCTTTTTCTGCAATTTCGGTTAATAAATCCCTCTTTGATTGAGAAAGGGCATACATCGGAGGCATATCCTTGAGCACGCTTAATTCCTTGTTATCCCGAACAAGATGCGGTGCAGCAGATGGAATGATTGCCGCATTTTCAAGCCTTACAAGTCGTGCTTCAAGCCCTTTTTCAGTATCGGCAATAACTCTGCCCGATACCGAAAGCGGTCTGTCAAGCCATGTGGATAGTATCTGTCCGCCGTAGGCTTCGACATCTAATTTAATGTAGTTTGAGTCGTCGGTCTTAACTGACGGCTTTATTTTAAGGCAGGGCGAATCGCCGTGTGCGGCAGTTATCATAAAGCTTTGCGGATTTTCGGGAATTTTAAATGCGATTATTGATGACATATTACGCATCACATAATATTTACCGCCCTTTTCAATATTCCATTTTTCACTCTCCGAAATCTCGCAAAACCCGTGTTTATTTAGCACGCCCTTTATTGTATCCGCTGTGTGCCACGCATCGGTTGAGTTTTTTATAAATTCCAAAATATCCATTTAATCACCCCTGACAGTATACCCTAAATATGCAAATAAGTCAATCGTTAGCCGCAGGTATATATAAATTCTATTTTGTCACCATCTTTTAGGATATATTCAGAGCAGCCTTTATTTGGAGAACTTCCGTTTATCTTATAAATCCAACCTGAAAAGCTTCCGCAATCCTTTTCGTAAAGATTGTTTATGCCTTTTATATACACACTGTTGTAAATATTATTTTTTTCATAATCAAGCGATATATTATTTTTTTCTGTCTCACGCACAAGAATATCAAAAGCAGTCTCTCCCTCTTCGAATGCAAGCTTTTCCCCAAAGTACACTTTGCTGCTTTGAACCTTGTCCTTATATTTTTCCGCAGCCTCGTCGCAGCTTATTGAAAGAGTGCAGGTTAAAACGGATATCTTTTGGGAGTCTTCCTCTTGTGGTATAACGACCTCTGTTTTGTCTTCCTTTGGTTGCTCCTCTTTTATATCCTGTTCCACAGGAGTAGGTGCTTCTGCCTCTGTTACTATGGGAACAGGTATATCAACAACTTGAGCCTCGTCTTTTTCACATCCGCAAAATAATACTGATATTATCACAATTACACATAATATTGTTTTTTTAGAATTCATAATCATTTCTCGCCCTCACAAAAACGCATAAGTATTGTTGCCACCTGAGCACGGGTCGCGTCACCCTTTGGATTTAACAAACTCTTTGTTTCGCCATTTATTATACCATTACTATTTGCCCACTTAAATGCAGAAACTGCATACTCTGAAATTTCATCAATATCCGTAAAACTTTCATTCATATCAGCATCTGAAGAAATATCCATATTCTTAAATTTTGCATATCTGAACATTATGGCAGCCATCTGCTCACGGGTAATATTTTCATCGGGTGCAAATTCCTTTTCAGTTACTCCGTTTACAATTCCATTGCTTGCCGCCCACACAACAGCATCTGTATACCACCGACCTGACTTTATATCATCAAAGGTATTTTCGCTCAAAGCTTCGTCAGGGTTTTCCATTCGGTAAATTACACAGGCAAGCATAGCTCTTGTCATTTTACTTTCAGGCTCAAAGCCGTTTTCTGTTCCCTGCATAAGATTATTTTTATATACATATTCAACAGATTTATAATACCAATCCTCTGTTTTTACATCAACAAAGGTATCCTCTGAAAATACAACTGTTTCTTCGACTTCTTCTTTTGGTTCTTCAACATCCTCAGGTTCTTCTTTGGGCTCCTCCTTTGGGGTTGAGGAAACACCTCCACCGCTGAATACAGGAGTGCTTACAGGCAGCGTTGCCCTTGCCTCAGCCATTGGATAATCCGAAAAATCATATAGGATTTTAGCATTATCGGTTTTAAACAGCTGATATGCCAAGAGACCCCTTAACGCCTGTTCGGTAGAAAATGTATTTTCAAATGGCTCAAAGGCATCAAAGCTTTCGGTACACTTAGTCATAAGTCCATCAATCAAGCTATTTTCATTATTTATAATGGTATCCGCATCAATTTTGAGTGCAGAATATGCAGCTATGCTAAGCCCTGTTGATGCCGCAGGCCCCCACGAATTCATAAGTCCGCTTTCTGTTTGACATTCTGCAATAAGAGGCAAGGTTTCTTCTATTGCCATTGCTATATCGGCATTAGTCTCAGAATATGTCGCAAGCGCAAGCAACATTGGTGCGGCAGCATCAGGTCCATATTCTAAATTCTGCCAATCAGCTTTAGTGGCAATAACTGCATTTAACAAATATTCCGTCTGTAGCTCTGTTGCATAATCGCCCTGATTTAATGCAATTATTACATAAGGCAGTGTATACGGATTTATTACATCCGTGTTTTCCGCATCAATAAGTGTTGTGAGCTTATTTACAACATCGATTTTAACAGAATCCTTTGTATACACATTTTTTGCATCATATCCAAGTGCTCGTATTGCTATAATCGCCTTTGAAATATCACCCGGAGTTGTAGCGGCACTTGCAAATTCAATTACCTTGTCAAGACAAGCCTGCTTATTTGACAAGACATTACTGCTTTCAGGATAAAGTTGCGAATATACCTCCATATCAGCAATCAACCAAAGCATATTTGCATCATTTAAAACACCGCTTTGCGCGTATTTCTTTGCAATTCCGTGTATAGCTTTTATATAGTCAGGCGTTCTTGCCTCAATTACACATACAGGAGCACAAATTGCAGGAACAATTTCCTCGTTCAGCTCTTTTGTTTTTTGAGCAGAGACAATATATGTCCCCTCCTCTTCAAATACAAGTGTTACTTTACCATCTGTATCTGTCATTTTCTCGGTTGCCTGACCGTTTATGGTAATTACCGCATTTTCGCAAGGCGAAAATACCATATTGAAATCCGCATCATATCCGCTTACAGAATTTAAAGTAATTTCAACATTTTCATTTATAAATACTTCTGCGCTTACTCTATCAAAGCTTGCATAACTTTCAGTATGTGGATAAGAATTTTTATATAGACAGGCTTCGATAAAATCGCCATTTTCAATTATATGGGAAAGTCCCATCACGGATTCTGTACCTCTGTTTATTTGATAACCAAACTTACCGCTTTCATCGCCCCAGAATTTTGTGACATATGCGCCCCACTCGCCTGTATCTGAGGCATATCCTAAAGCCGAACCGCTCTCATAATATAAATCGTGCGCCGTTTTAAATGCATCATCGAGGGTTGCATTTTCTGTAAGCTGTATTGGCAAATTTACTATTGGAGTATTTTCTGTACTATTTATAAATTCTCCATATCTGCTGACGGTTATATATGCCGTTATAGTCTGCGGCTCCTCTGCATATACAACTACTCCCAAAACCAATGTAATACTTAATAAAAGTGCTAAAATCCTTTTCATTTTTTATTTTCCTTTCCTGTTGTAAATTTTTATTGCTTTGTCTTTTCCCTCCTTGCCGCAGGCAATAAAAAAACTGCGGTAATTAAATTACCACAGCAGACTTTTTCTGTGTCACCACACCTTAACAAAGCTCTGACATTTTATCAGAACTTAGTTAAAACTGTCACTTCTATGCAAAGCACTTACAAAGCAACATCAAAGCAGGTCTTCTGACTCGTGCATCATCATTTTTATTCTGCCTTCTCAGTTTCCCAATGACTGGCTTTCACCAACGAATAAAAACTAACACATACAGCGACTGGTATCGTTCGGGGTTTTCACCCGATTCCCTTTTCACCGAATATGCCCTATGCAGCATACCCGACACTTTGTGTGAATATTAAATTTTTCTTATTATATCACGCATTTCGGAAAAATGCAAGATTATTTTACCGAAGCGGCAAATTTCTTTATTCCCTCGTTGCCCTGCTCGGTATCCTTAAATACTCCGCAGTTTTCAAGTATTTTGCCGAATACATCGCCTATATCCTCTTTAACTTTATCGGTAAGCTCACCAAATTGTGTGGTAAGTCTTGGCGGAAGAACTGCCAGACCCATAGCCTCTATAAGTCCGATATTCTCTTTCTTTATATAGTGGTATTCACTATGCGGATGGAAAATTCCCATAGGGTGTTCCTCGCTTGTTCTGTTGTTGCGCAGAATTAAATCAAGCTCAAATTTTCCGTCTCTCATTCTTGCAATCGGAGTTATTGTATTATGCGGCTCTCCGTTTGAATATGCAAGTATTTCATTATCCTCATCGGTATATTCTCTCCATGCCGATAATATTTTATCAGCAAGCTCTATGAGTCTTTCTTTATTGTCTGCACTAAGTCTTATAGTTGACAACGCCCACTCAACAACGCCTGCCTCTACATCAGAAAAGCCGTCAAATGAAACCTTAAATTTAAGAGGGCATTTTGCCATAGGGAATTCATAGTTTCCGCCCTGATAATGGTCGTGTGTCAGTATTGAACCGCCAACTATCGGCAAATCTGCATTTGAACCCATAAAATAATGAGGATATTTCTCAACAAAGCCAAGTAAATTTTCAAATGTTCGTCTTGTAATCGCCATAGGTCTGTGCTCACCGCAGAGCAATATACAATGC
>JAZREZ010000012.1:0-13536 GCA_045661045.1 Clostridia bacterium | reverse complement strand
TGGCAGGGGCAGTAGGACTCGAACCCACGACCTGCGGTTTTGGAGACCGTTATTCTACCAACTGAACTATACCCCTATATTCACAACTCATAAATTATAGCACGGAAAATCAGTTTTGTCAAGCTATTTTTACAAGCTGTCTGCAATATTTTTATTACTTGATAATCCAATTAGGAAGTCCTGTTTGTATTGCGTGCATCGTCTTTGTCTTGAAAAACTTATCCTGCTTTGTTTTTTCATTGATAAAGTCTTTCATATCCTGCCTCTTTGATTTGCCGTCCATTGGGCAATTACTGCGAACAACCGGCAGTTTTTCGCGCTTTGCAAAGCCTTTGATGTCGCCCTCGGGCAGATAAATCAAGGGTCTTATTACCGTAACATCAACTCTTGAAAGATATGTAACCGGCGAAAAACAACTAAGTCTGCCCTCATAAAAAAGAGAAAGGAAAAATGTTTCAAGTGCATCCTCAAAATGATGCCCGAGCGCAACCTTGTTACAGCCCATCTCTTTTGCTAAATCATTAACACCGCCTCTGCGCATTTTTGCACAAAGTGAGCAGGGATTTTTTTCTTTACGAACATCAAAAATAATTTCTGCAATATCCGTCTTTTTGACTACATATTCGATGCCCTTTTCTTTGCAAAATTCGGCAATTCCTGAAAAATCGTCTCCCTCAAAACCCATATCAAGCGATATTCCGACAACCTCAAATTCTGCGGGATAAAATCGTTTCAGTTCATTGAGCGCGCAGAGCAGCGTAAGGCTATCCTTGCCGCCGGAAACCCCGACGGCAATTTTATCGCCATTTTCAATCATTTTATAATCGTCAACTGCTCTGCGAACCTTGCTCAATAACTTTTGCATAACTTCCTCCAAAATTATTCGGCAGTTTCTTCCTCGGATTCTTCCTCTTTTTGAACTGTTGCAACAGAGAGAACCTTTACACCCTCTGCAAGCCTGATAAGACGAACACCCTTAGTAACTCTGCCGTAGGTGCTGATATCCCGAGAATCCATTCTTATAATAACACCCTCAGATGTAATTATAATAATATCGTTCTCATCAGATACCATATTCATACCTGCAATCTCACCTGTTTCGTCGCTTACACGATAGGTCATCATACCCTTACCGCCACGAGTCTGGCACTTGTATTCATCAAGTTCGGTACACTTGCCGTAGCCATTTTCGCTGACAGTCAAGAGTTTTGCGCCCTCTTTTGCGATACACATACCGATGATATAATCGTCGCCATCAAGAGTCATCGCTCTTACACCTCTTGAAACTCTGCCCATATTACGAACATCGTTTTCGCTGAAACGAATAATCTTACCGCTGTGCGAACCTACGAAAATTTCACTGCTTCCATCTGTCATATTTACGCCGATAAGCTCGTCGCCCTCATCAAGACGGATTGCAATCTTACCCGCCTTTGGAGCATTTTCGTATTCCATAAGGTCGGTCTTTTTGATAACACCCGCTCTTGTACACATAATGAGACTCTTATCTTCTTCGTATTCTCTTACAGGAATTACCGCAGAAATTGTTTCGCCCGGTTCAATCGCAAGCAGATTAACTATCGGGGTGCCCTTTGCCTGTCTTCCTGCTTCAGGAATTTCATACGCCTTAATACGATACATCTTACCCTTATTGGTAAAGAACAAAATGTGTGCGTGAGTCGAGGATACAAACATTGTACTTACAAAATCCTCTTCCTTGGTCTGAAGTCCGATAATACCCTTACCGCCTCTTCTCTGGTTTTTGTAAGTGTCAACTGAAAGACGCTTTACATATCCCTGATGTGTAAGAGTAATTACATTATCTTCTTCCTCAATCAAATCCTCTATATCAATATCGTCAGCCACAGGTTCAATTCCCGTTCTTCTTGAATCTGCAAACTTTTCACGGATTTCATTAAGTTCTTCCTTGATTATATCAAGAACCATACTCTCGTTTGCAAGCACATCGGACAGATGCTTAATAAGCTTCATAAGCTCATCATATTCAGTGTCAATCTTTTCTCTTTCCATTCCCGCAAGGCGAGCAAGTCGCATATCAAGAATTGCCTGCGCCTGAACATCCGTAAGAGAAAATCTGTTCATCAATTTTTCTTTAGCATCGTTATAACTGCTTCTGATAACGCTGATTACCTCGTCGATATTATCAAGAGCAATTCTAAGTCCCTCTAATATGTGAACTCTGGCTTCTGCCTTTTCCTTGTCAAATTTGGTACGACGAACAATAACATCCTTTTGGAAATCAACATAATTTTCCAGAACCTCTTTAAGATTTAAAACTTTAGGATCTGTCTGATTTACAAGCGCAAGCATAATAACGCCGAACGAATCCTCAAGCTGAGTATATTTATAGAGCTGATTTAACACAATCTGCCCGGGAACACCCGTTTTAAGCTCTATAACAATTCTCATACCGTTACGGTCTGATTCGTCACGGAGGTCAGATATTCCCTCTACTCGCTTATCATGAACAAGCTCCGCAATTTTTTCGATAAGTCTTGCCTTGTTCACCATATACGGAATTTCGGTTACAACTATACGCTGGCGATTTTCCTTCCAATCCTCAACTTCGGCTCTTGCGCGAAGCTTAATCTTACCTCTTCCTGTATGATAAGCCGCACGAATACCCGATTCACCCATAATGAGTGCACCCGTCGGGAAGTCAGGGCCCGGAATATGCTCCATAAGCTCATCTATTGAAATTTCAGGGTTGTCAATGAGTGCAACGATTCCGTCAATAACCTCACCTAAATTGTGAGGCGGAATATTTGTTGCCATACCAACGGCAATACCGTTTGAACCATTTACCAAAAGATGCGGGAACCTTGACGGAAGAACGATAGGTTCTTTTCTTGTTTCGTCAAAGTTTGGCATAAAGTCAACCGTGTTTTTCTCAATGTCTGTCAGCATATTAAGAGAAAGCTTAGACATTCTCGCCTCAGTATATCTGTAAGCTGCCGCAGGGTCACCGTCAACCGAACCAAAGTTTCCGTGGCCGTCAACTGTCGGATATCTCATAGAGAAATCCTGCGCCATACGAACAAGCGCATCGTAAACCGACGCATCACCATGCGGATGGTATCTACCAAGAACATTACCAACGGTGGTAGCACACTTACGATACTCTTTATCGGGAGTAAAGCCGTCTTCATACATAGCGTAAAGAATACGCCTGTGAACAGGCTTTAATCCGTCACGAACATCGGGCAAAGCTCGTCCTACTATAACCGACATAGCATAGTCTATGTAGGACTTTTTCATCTCGCTGTTAAGCTCGACGGGAATGATTTTGAGCTTTGATTCATCAAAAATTCCTTCAGGCATAATTAAAAACTCCTATTCTATAAATTTGCGTGAATTTTTATACATATTCTATAAAATTACTTTCCTTTTTAATTTCGACACAAAACAGCGATTTCCTTTTTTTAAGCGAAAAAATTATCCAAATTTTTAAATTTGCTTCCTTTTTTAATCCTTTTTTGCATTTTATATAAATTCTCCTATATTTAAAAAAATACACCCTCTGCATTTGGTGTATTTTTTTGACGAATGTAACATTATTGTTATAAGTTATGCACAAGCGTTGACATATTTCTTTGTATATTGTATACTAAGCATATTATTGATAGGAGATATGTTTTTTCATCATACAGGTTAACATTGCACCGTCTCCTTTCGGTGTAGTTAACATAAGGGACGCGATACTAAATCCCCATCGCGTCCTTTTTTAATTCTTCATATTCTTCTTTTCCGTAAACCTTGTTTATCAAATCAAGTAAAGCGTTTGCCGATATCGACGGCGGTAAATTCATTTTCTTTGCAAGTGCGGCTCTTTTTTGTGCACTGTCGGGCTTTCCCGAAAATCCGTCTTTGAAAAAATCCGCTTTTGTTATAGGGGTAAGAGTCTTTGCGTCTGCAACAGTTGCCGCCTTTTGAAGAATCTGCTCAAGAGTTTTTTCATCAATGCCCTCAACTCCTAAAATGCCGTCTTTACCCGGGATTGCCTTTCGCTTTTCTTTGCCCTCAATTTTCGGAATATATGCGTGCTTTACGCTCCCCTCGTTTCCTAAGGATTGCTTTATGTAATTTCTTATGCGAAAGCCTGCCCTGTCTGAGTCTGTAAGTATTATCACTCCTTTGGTTTTTGCCATCTGCCGAATAGAATTTATAATTCTTTTCGAACGATAAAGTTCAAACCCGCAAGTGCAGATAATCGGGGCATCTGTAATTTTTTTAAGCCGCTCCTTATCATATCTGCCCTCTACCACAATAACTTCTTCTATATGAAGCATAGCCTCGCCTCCTCCTTATCCCTCGCATTATTCAAAATGGCGGGTTCATTGAACCCGCCGCAATTACTTATGCCAAATATTTTTTCAAAAATTCCATACTTCTCTCGGCGTATTTTTCTGCCTTTTGCTTTTTATCTTTAATTCTTATTGAAAGTTCTGTCATTATGCCGAAATTTACATTCATCGGCTGAAAATTCTCTATCGCCTGATTTGATACATAGGCAGAAAGCGCTCCTATAGCAGTTTCTGCAGTAAACTTAAGTTCATCTTTCCCCTGCGCCTTTCTTGCTATATTAAGTCCCGCAATCAAGCCCGATGCCGCCGATTCAACATATCCCTCAACGCCGGTTATCTGCCCTGCAAAATATATTTTTTCATTATTTCTCATTGCATAGGTATCCGTCAAAAGTCCGGGCGAATTTATATAGGTATTTCTGTGCATAACTCCGTATCTTACAAATTCCGCATTCTCAAGCCCGGGAATCATAGAAAAAACCCGTTTTTGTTCAGGGAATTTTAAATGCGTTTGAAATCCTACTATGTTATACATACTGCCAACCGCATTGTCACGACGAAGCTGAACCACTGCATAAGGACGGGAATTATCTCTCGGGTCAGTAAGTCCAACAGGCTTAAGCGGGCCAAATCTCATTGTATCCTCTCCGCGCTTTGCCATAATCTCAATCGGCATACATCCTTCAAACACCTTTGGATTTTCAACCCCCTCGTGAACAGGAGCTCCCTCTGCAGATATAAGTTCTTTATAAAAAGCAAGGTATTCTTCTTTGTTCATAGGGCAGTTGATGTAGTCTGCACCGCCTTTGCCGTAGCGTGCCGCACAAAAAGCTTTTGTCATATCAATGCTGTCATAAGCAACAATAGGTGCTGCCGCATCAAAAAAGTGCAGATAAGCTTCACCAGTAAGTCGCTTGATTTCATCTGCAATTGCTTCTGACGCAAGCGGTCCTGCCGCAATCACGGTGTATTCATCGGTATTGATTTTGTCAACCTCTCCATATTCAACTGTGATATTGGGGTGGTTTAATATTTTTTCGGTAACAAGCGCAGAAAAAGCTTCTCTATCCACCGCAAGCGCACCGCCTGCGGGAACCTTTGTCGCATCTGCACACTGCATAATAAGCGAATTTAAAAGTCGCATTTCTTCCTTCAAAAGACCTACCGCATTATGTATGCCGTCGGCTCTTAAGGAATTGCTGCAAACAAGCTCTGCAAAATTATCACTTGAATGAGCAGGAGAGTGTTTTTCAGGCTTCATTTCGCAAAGGATTACCTTTTCGCCAAGTTCCGCTGCCTGCCAGGCTGCTTCGCATCCGGCAAGGCCTGCACCTATAATTTTAATAGCCATAAAACGCCCTCTTTACTTTGTATTTTTACGCTCGTATCCGCATTCTTCGTTAAAGCACTTAAATGTAATCGGTCCTCTGCCTTTAAATGCTCTGCTCTTTAAAAGTGTGCCTCCGCATTCGGGGCATTTTTCGTTAGTCGGCTCATCCCATGAAATAAAATCGCAATCACCGCTATTTTCGCAAACATAGAAAAGTCCGCCTTTTCTTGATTTCTTTACGATAACTCCACCGCCGCACTTGGGGCATTTTGCATCAATGGTATTCACAATAGCCTTTGTATTGCGACATTCAGGAAATCCCGGACACGCCAGGAACTTGCCGAATTTACCCTGCTTATACACCATAAGTCTGCCACATATATCGCACACAACATCAGAAACCTCATCCTCAATTTCTATATTGCCGATTTTTTCTTCAGCTTGTGTAAGTGTTTCTTTAAATGGTGCATAAAAATCACGAATAACCTTTTTCCATTCTACATTTCCGTCTGCAACTTTTTCAATGTCATTTTCCATATTCGCGGTGAATTCAACATCCACAATATCCTCGAAATGCTCTTTCATAAGGTCTGTTACGATTGTACCAAGCTCGGTAGGATAAATCGACTTGCCATCTCTTGCGACATAGCCTCTTGCAGTAATTGTAGCAATGGTCGGAGCATAGGTACTAGGTCTGCCGATGCCCTCTTCTTCCATAGCTTTAACTAAAGATGCCTCTGTATATCTTGCGGGCGGTTGAGTAAAGTGCTGAAGCGCCTCAATTCCGCCAAGCAACAATTCCTGTCCGTCAACAAGCGTAGGCAGTTTAGATGTTTTTTCCTCATCCTCGTCTTTTCCCTCTACATAAAGGGTGGTAAAGCCCGCAAACTTGATTTCAGAACCTGATGCCTTAACAAGATAATTTCCTGCGGTAATATCTACCGACACCATATCCATAACTGCATCCGACATCTGACTCGCCATAAATCTGAGCCATATAAGACGATAGAGCTTATATAAATCGTTTTTAAGCTTATCCTTAAGCTTTTCAGGGGTACTGCTAACCGCGGTAGGTCTTATTGCTTCGTGAGCATCCTGAGCCGATTTTTTAGCCCGATACTGCTTCGGAGTTTTTGGAACAAAACTTGTGCCATAAACACTTTCAATATATTCTCTGGCTTCTGCCTGAGCAACATCAGAAACTCTTAACGAATCGGTTCTCATATAAGTTATATAACCCATTTCGTAAAGCTGTTGAGCTGCAAGCATGGTTCTTCTTGATGTAAAGTTAAGTTTTCTTGATGCTTCCTGCTGAAGTGTACTCGTTGTAAACGGAGGCGCACTCCTGCGTACTACCTCTTTACGATTTACGCTTTTTACAGTATACTCGCTTTCTTTAAGCTCAGATACAATCTTTGTTGCCTCTGCCTCGTTTGAAAGAGATATCTTCTTGCCCGCTGCCGAGCCGTAAAACTTTGCTTTAAATGCAAGCTTGCCCTTCTCGTTAGTAAGCTTTAAGTCAATTGTCCAATATTCCTCCGAATTAAAGCTTTCAATCTCTCTTTCTTTGTCTACAATAAGGCGAACAACCACAGACTGCACTCTGCCCGCCGACAATCCCTTTTTGATTTTTTTCCAGAGCAGAGGGCTTATCTGATAACCCACTATTCTGTCAAGAACACGGCGTGTCTGTTGAGCATCAACAAGACTCATATCAACAGGTCTTGCTGACTTTACCGCTTCTTTAACAACATCCTTTGTTACCTCGTTAAAGGTAATTCTGCAATCACTGCCAGGATCTATGCCCAGAACATGTGCAAGATGCCACGAAATCGCTTCTCCTTCGCGGTCAGGGTCAGTTGCAAGATATACTTTAGATGCATTCTTTGCCTTTTTCTTGAGCCTTGCGATAACATCGCCCTTGCCCCTTATTGTTATATAATTGGGTTCAAAATCGTTGGCAACATCAATTCCCATCGCACTTTTGGGAAGGTCACGAACATGTCCCATTGTTGCCTCGATTTCATAGCCGCTGCCTAAATATTTCTTAATAGAATCAACCTTGGTAGGCGACTCTACTATAACAAGCTTTTTTGCACCTGCGCGCTTACCTGTCGTTTTCTCGGCCATAAACCTATTCCTCCTATTTTATATCTAAAGAATAATACTCACCAGGATATTCACATATTACCTTTTCAATAAGCAGTTCCACTACAGCAAAACTAACCTCTGCCGCATCTAAATCACAATTCCTTACAATATCGTCAATATGAACCACTTCGCTATTATTATATAAATATTCAAGTATTATTCTATGTGTTTCCTCGTATTTTTCAAAATCAGGTCTTTTTGGTTCTGCCTTTTCAGGCTTCACCGTAGAACTTCTTTTGTTGTTGGTTTCTTTTTTAAGTTCTATACCATTTTTAAGTTCAGTCGGGTAGACTGTTATGTATTCCTCGATTATATCTTCTGCGTTTGTTATAATTTTTGCACCGTCTTTAATCAAAAGATTAGGTAGCTCCGCACCCAAATCATCAGGTCTGCCCGGAACTGCAAAAACATCTCGGTTAAGCTTTACCGCCCAGTTTGCAGTAAGCCTTGTTCCGCTTTTTGCCTCGCCCTCTACTATAACAACTCCATTTGAAAGTCCCGCAATTATACGATTGCGTTCCTGATAATAATGGGGTTTACCAATCTCACCGGGTGGTCTTTCGGATATAACCGCACCATTTTCTATAATTCTGTTGTAAAGGCTTTTGTTGATTTTCGGATATACAACATCGACACCGCCCGCTAAAACCGCAACTGTTTTATTCCCTGCTGAAAGTGCACCGTTATGAGCAGCGGCATCTATTCCGTCTGCCATTCCGCTGACTATTATAACGCCGCTTGATGCAAGGTCAAAAGCCAAATCGCCCGAAAAACTCCTCGCGTGCTCAGAGCATTTTCTTGAGCCAACCTGAGCAACGCCCACAAGATTATCAAAATCGGGAAGTTCTCCCCTTACATACAAAATTCGTGGCGGGTTATCAACTTCTGTAAGTCTTTGAGGATAACCATCATCCTCCATTGCAATGATTGAAATATCGTTGTTTATGCAATGCTCCAAAAGTGCAGATGCCTGCTTTAAATCTCTTCTCGCAGAAAGTCTGCGGCTTAATTTCATTCCCGCAAGCACAGCCCTGTATTTTTCGTCCGAATTAAAAATTTCTTCAGCCGAACCGAATTTATTTATAAACTTGTTTATAAGTCTTGGCTCGTGCTGACACAAAATATTGAGCCATAGCTTATAAAGAATTTCGTCTTCCATAGCTACACCTTTAACATATACATTGTAATTCCTGCCGCAACTGCCGCATTCAAAGACTCCACATTTCCCTTCATGTCAATCCTTACGGCTTTGTCGCAAAGCGCTAACGCCTCATCAGAAACTCCGTGAGCCTCACTGCCTATTATTATTGCACGCTTGCCTTTAACCTCAATTTTCTCGATTGGTTCAGAATTGTAAAGAGCTGTTGCCAGCACGGCAAAGCCCGAATTTTTAAGCGTGTCTATAATTTGTATATCGGTGCTTAAAAATTTCATGCGAAAGATCGAACCCATCGAAGAGCGCACAACCTTGGGACTGTAAATATCCACACAATCATTAAATAAACATATGCAATCAATCCCCGCCGCCTCTGCGGTACGAATGATTGTACCCATATTCCCGGGTTCAGATACTCCGTCAAGACACAGAACATAGTCAGCTTTTTCAAAATCAACAGTTAATTCTTTCTGCATTTTGAGCACTGCACCTATCCCCTGCGGAGTTTCTGTATCACAGACCTCGTCAAAAAGCTTGTCGGGCACTTTGTATATTGTTTTATCTACGCTTTTTAAAAATTCAGAATTTTCTTGTTCATATGTTTCAGACACTAATAAAAATTCGATTTCGCTATTTGCAAAGCTTAGCGCTTCTTTAATAAGTCGTGTGCCTTCTGCAAAATACAATCCGCTTTGTATTCTGCCTTTCTTCTTGTGAAGAGAGCGAACAAGCTTTAAAATTTTATTATCTCTACTTGTAACAGAATTAATCATTAAACCTGCCCCTTCTTTGCCTGAACTGCTTTAAGCAGCAGGTATACGATTATTGATTGTATCGGCAACAAGATTATGTTTTTTATTATTCTTGCGGGCAAAATTCCGATAAGCCCGCTTCCTACAGTCGCCGAAAGTCCGATTGAATTCAAAATTATGTTCACAACCACGATTATAAGTAATTTTACAAAAAACACTCTCAAAAATGTAATCTTCTTTTTGTAGAGCATAAGTCCGTATATCATTCCGCTTATACCCACATTGAGCGTAAGCGTAAAAAGATACCCGCCCGTAGGCTTTAGAATAAATGATATTAAATCCTGCAAAATTCCGCTTGCCAGCGCCGCTACGGGTCCGAAAAACATCGCAACAACAGGAAGCGTAACAAACCCGAAGCCCACCCTTAAATAACTGCTGAAATTCAGGGTAAAGTAACCAAGTATTACATTTATTGCGACCATCATTGAACAAATCGCAACCGTTCTTGGATTTTTAAGTTCGGTATCGTTTTTAAATTTTAACAGAACAAATATCAATATACACAAAAAAACTGTTGTAATCAATGCTGCGCCCACCCAGAAATTCGAAAAAATCGTAAAAACCGAGCTAAGTGGCGTAAGTATTGCTTTAACAGTCGCTTTAAGGCTATCGCCCATTGCATCAAAATTTGCAAAAAATTCTCGCATTATAATACCTCCTTGTGCGCGTCACTGCTACACAGCAAAAAGGTATTCTCGTTGTGTTTAAGCAGCGGGATGCGATATCCATATCGCGGCAAAATGCACTTCGTTTATCCGTCAACTCCCCGTACGGATAACACTTAAGACTAATAGGTCAACGCATGGATATCTACTCTGTTTTAAATATTCAATATAAGACGAAAAGATTCTCCGCAGTCGCACAGCAAGTGCAGATGGAAGAATCTTTATAAATTATCTAACCTTTTCTACAAGCTTAGTGAAAGCGGCAGGGTCAGAAACAGCGATTTCTGCAAGCATCTTTCTGTTGATGTCGATGCCGTTGTTCTTAAGACCGTTCATAAACTTGCTGTAGCTGATACCATTCATACGAGCAGCAGCATTGATACGAGCAATCCAGAGCTGTCTGAACTCTCTCTTCTTTGCCTTTCTGTCTCTGTATGCGTAAGCAAGTGACTTCATCACTGCCTGGTTAGCTGTTCTGAAAAGCTTGCTCTTTGCACCTCTGTATCCTTTTGCAAGCTTCAAGATTTTCTTATGTCTTGCGCGTGTTTTCATAGCGCCTTTTACTCTTGCCATGTTAAAAAGCTCCTCTCTTAATTCAAAAATTCAAATAATAAACCCTAAAGTTTATTTGTAAGGCATCATGCTCTTGATTGTTGCCTCGTTAGCCGCTGAAAGATAACCATTCTTTCTGAGCTGTCTTTTTCTCTTTGTAGTCTTCTTGTTGAGAATGTGACTTCTGAAAGCCTTTGCTCTCTTTACCTTACCGCTCTTGGTAAGACTAAAGCGCTTTGCAGCTCCCTTGTGAGTTTTAATTTTAGGCATAATATTTCTCTCCTTCCGTAGTCATTGTGGAAATTTATAACTCTTAAATTTATATTGAAGCTTTACGCCTTTTTAGGCGACAGAACCATTGCCATGTTTCTGCCTTCAAGCTTAATATCTTTGTCAGATATGCCGACTTCCGAAACACCGTCACGGAAACGGATAAGTAAATCTTTGCCGAGAGCACTGTGTGCAATCTCACGGCCGCGGAAACGAACCGATACCTTTACTTTGTCTCCCGCTTTCAAGAATTTAATCGCCTGATTAAGTTTAGTTTCGAAATCGTGAGTGTCAATGCCGGGAGTAAGTCTTACTTCCTTTACATTGCTTACCTTTTGATTTTTGCGATTTTCTTTCTCTCTTTTAGCAAGCTCAAACTTGTGCTTACCATAGTCCATAATCTTGCATACGGGGGGTTTAGCCTGCGGAGCAATCTTAACTAAATCAAGATTTTTCTCGTCAGCAATTTTCTGGGCTTCTGTCGCAGAAACAACACCAAGCTGTTCACCCTCTGGACCAATTAAACGGACTTCCTTATCTCTGATCTCTTCATTGATCATCAAATCCTGCTTTGCGATAACAAAACACCTCCAAAGTTTTTGCCGCAAAAAAATACGGCGTGCAAAAAGCAGCCGCAATCATCCATATAAGTATACGAATTTTAATGCCCTTTTGCCTTAAAGCTAAGGGGAGAAGCGGCAAGCTTCTGCTTTACTGAAATATAATATCACATATTTATCTGTTTGTCAATATATTTTTTTAAGTTTTTAAATCATTTTAGTTCTTCCATTTTGCCTCTTATTTGAAATGCAATTTTTGCGCCCATTATAAGTCCCACTTCAAAATATACATCTTCGTATACTGCGATTTGTTCATATATCTCTCCTGATATTTTGTCATATTCTTCTATATTTGTATCATCACATACAGAGGTTAGAAAAACAGATAATCTTTTATTTGCTTTTTCAAGACGCTCCGAATAGGTTTTCATATCTGATTCTCTAAGGGCTTCACCGCCATTTAATAAAAATGTTTCAAGTGAGTTTAGATTTGCTCTCCTTAATAATCCGTCAAATTTCATTATAATCATTCCTTTCTTTTAAAATATTATATAACATTTTGTTTTAAATGTCAATATAACATTTTGTTTTGCGTTATTATATATTAAAGAGGTGATCAAATGTATCAAAGAATTAAGGATTTGCGTGAAGATAATGATTTAAAACAAACAGATGTAGCTAATTACTTAAATTGTAGTCAGGTATGTTATTCAAATTATGAACTTGGCAAACGAGATATACCTACGGAAGTTTTAATAAAACTTGCTAAGTTTTATAATACGAGTATTGATTATATTCTTGAATTAACTGATGATAAATAATTAAAGGCTAACATAGCGCCATTCTATTGTCAAATCTCCTGTTTGAAAACAAAAACCCTCGACGAAAATATTCGTCAAGGGTTCTTTAAAGTTCCGGCGGCGACTTATGTTCCCGGGAGGTCGCCCTCCAAGTATTTTCAGCGCAAAGAAGCTTAACTACTGTGTTCGGAATGGGAACAGGTGTGACCTTCTCGCTATAACCACCGAACGAGCATTATGCTCGACCAATGCCGTCGTTACTCAGTCTAAAAGATTTACTCTTTCGCCGAGCCGCAGCTTTAAGTGTTGATAAACTGAATAAGAGAAAAGTAATACTTACTCACATTTTAGGTAGTAACATTAAGTTACATTAGGTCAAGCCCTCGACCTATTAGTATCGGTCAGCTGAACATGTTACCATGCTTACACCTCCGTCCTATCAACCACATAGTCTACGTGGGGTCTTACTTGTTTAAAACAATGGGAAATCTTATCTTAGGGTGGACTTCACGCTTAGATGCCTTCAGCGTTTATTCCTTCCGCACTTAGCTACCCAGCCATGCCTTTGGCAAGACAACTGGTACACCAGCGGTGCGTCCATCCCGGTCCTCTCGTACTAAGGACAGCTCCCTTCAAATTTCCTGCGCCCGCGACAGATAGGGACCGAACTGTCTCGCGACGTTCTGAACCCAGCTCGCGTACCGCTTTAATGGGCGAACAGCCCAACCCTTGGAACCGACTCCAGCTCCAGGATGCGATGAGCCGACATCGAGGTGCCAAACCTCCCCGTCGATATGGACTCTTGGGGGAGATCAGCCTGTTATCCCCAGGGTAGCTTTTATCCGTTGAGCGACGGCAATTCCACTCTCATACCGCCGGATCACTAACTCCAACTTTCGTTACTGCTCGACCTGT
>JAZREZ010000011.1:0-15653 GCA_045661045.1 Clostridia bacterium | reverse complement strand
CACAAATGCAATTTTAAGTATCTGTTTCACAAAACCACCCCGTAAATAATATTCGGTTTTTCAACCGAATATTATTTACAATGGAAAATGGAAAGCTGTTTTGCTAAAGTAAAACTTTTCTTCCCGAGTTGTTTCCGTTTGTAATCTCTGTAAATCTTTTTCAGCGACACGCTCTGTATAGTGCGTACTACTAAATGAGCAATTCACGCTTGACGAACCAACAATAAACCCGGATAGCTAACTGACATCTTTGTCGGGAGCGCCAACGGGGTGTCGGGGTTTCCCCGACTGCCGTTTTGGTTACTTTTGGGCAAACAAAAGTGACAAGACTTAAATCATAAGTTTGAACATAATTTGCAAGGGTATAAAGAATGGCAGTATGTCAATATTCAATTAGCAAAATAGCTTTTCGCAAAAGCGAAAAGCTACAATAATTTTCAATTTTCAATTTTCAATTAAAAAAGACCCTTGCGGGTCTTTTTTATTTAATGTCTGATACTGCAGTATATTCTGAATTTTCTAAAGTATAGCCTTTTTCCATAACCTCGGCAAATGCAACTACCGTGTCAAGCGATGTCATAATGTTTACAGAACATTCTGACGCTACACGACGCATCTTAAAGCCGTCGCTTTCTTTAACATTGCCCTTCTTGGGAATATCAATTACAAGGTCACACATACCGCTTCTGATTATGTCAAGAACATTCGGAACGCCCTCTGAAATCTTTTTAGCAACCTGAACCTCAAAACCGTGTTCTTTAAGGAACGCCGCTGTTCCTGTTGTTGCCACAAATCTGCATCCCATATTCTTAAACTTTTCGGCAACCGGCAAAAATGCTTCCTTATCTCTGTCGCAAATCGTTACAAGAATTGTACTTCCCGCCTTTGGCATATACATTTCCGCTCCGATAAAGCCTTTGTAAAGTGCCTCGTGATAAGTTTTGCCAACACCTAAAACTTCGCCTGTTGAACGCATTTCAGGGCCAAGGCTTACCTCAACCATCGGCAATTTCTTTGTAGAGAATACCGGAACTTTTATTGCAACCATCTGCGTTTCGGGGTTTATTCCCGAAGAATATCCCATATCCTTAAGCTTTTCGCCAAGCATAATTCTTGTTGCAATCTCAATAACCGGAACATTTGTAACCTTTGTGATATAAGGAACTGTTCGGCTCGAACGCGGGTTAACCTCAATAATATAAAGGTCGCCCTCAAATTCGATAAACTGAATGTTAATCATACCTATTACCTTAAGTGCAACAGATATGCGTCTTGTAACATCCATAATCTTTGCTTTCATTTCATCCGAAACATTCTGAGGCGGATAAATTGAAATACTGTCGCCCGAATGAACGCCCGCACGCTCTAAATGTTCCATAATACCGGGGATAAATACATCCTCGCCGTCACAGATAGCGTCAACCTCAAGCTCTCTGCCGCTTAAATATCTGTCGATTAATACAGGGTTATCTGCATCCTTTTTAAATGCATCCTCTAAATAGAGGGTAAGCTCTTTTTCGTTGTGGGTAATCTCCATACCCTGACCGCCAAGCACATAAGACGGACGCACAAGAAGCGGATAACCAAGGCGTTCTGCCTCGCTAATGCCCTCTTCAAGAGTCCATACAGCTTTGCCCTTGGGGCGCTTGATGTTAAGCTCTTCTAAAAGGTCATCAAACTTTTCTCTGTCCTCTGCCTCGTCAATCTGCTTCGGAAGAGTTCCGAGAATGGGAACATTCATAGCATCCAGGAAGTTTGCAAGCTTAATTGCGGTCTGTCCGCCAAACTGCAGAATTACGCCGTCGGGCTTTTCAAGCTGAATTATCTCGTAAACATCTTCTTCTGTAAGAGGCTCAAAATAGAGCTTGTCCGATGTATCAAAGTCGGTACTTACAGTTTCGGGGTTATTGTTTATGATAATTGTTTCAATACCAAACTTTTTAAGCGCCACGATACTGTGAACACTACAATAGTCAAACTCGATACCCTGACCGATACGGATAGGTCCTGAACCGATAACAAGAACCTTTTTGTTATCAGATGGTGCCGCCTCGTTAACCTCGTCATAAGTCGAGTAATAATACGGCGATACCGCCTCAAACTCGCCCGCACAAGTGTCAACCATTTTGTAAACGGGGCGAATATTGTTTGCTATTCTGTAATTTCTTACATCCTCGCCTTTGCAGCCGATAAGCTGAGCAATACCCTCATCAGCAAAGCCGACCTTTTTATACTTTTTAAGTAATTCGGGTGTAATGGTTTCAATGCTGTAATTTTTAAGCTCTTCCTCTAAATCAACGATATTCTTGATTTTCTTTAAGAAGAATGGGTCCATACCCGTAATCTCTGAAATCTTTTCAATTCTGTAATCCCTGCGGATAAGCTCTGCAAGCTCGAAAAGTCTTTCATCATCGGGAGTGATAACATCACTGCGGAGCTGTTCTGAAGTTTTTAATTTAGCAGACTCTCTCTCTAAAGTAAACTGCTTTATTTCAAGTGAACGAATACCCTTTAAGAGTGCAGACTCAAAGGTGTTGCCGATAGACATAATCTCGCCCGTTGCCATCATCTTTGTGCCAAGAGTTCTCTTCGCACCGAAGAATTTATCAAATGGCCACTTCGGAATTTTTACCACGCAGTAGTCAACTGTCGGTTCAAAGCAAGCAAATGTCTTGCCCGTTACTGCATTTTTAATCTCATCAAGTGTATAGCCGAGTGCAATCTTTGACGCAATCTTTGCAATGGGGTAACCTGTTGCCTTTGATGCAAGCGCAGAAGAACGGCTAACTCTTGGGTTAATCTCGATTACTGCATATTCAAAGCTCTTAGGGTCAAGTGCGAACTGAACATTACATCCGCCCTTAATCTCAATCGCATCAATTATATCAAGTGCCGCCGAGCGAAGCATCTGATATTCCTTATCCGCAAGTGTCTGTGCGGGCGCTACAACGATACTGTCACCGGTATGAACGCCAACGGGGTCTACATTTTCCATACTGCAGACTGCAATGCGGTTACCCGCTCCGTCACGGATAACTTCAAATTCTATTTCTTTCCAGCCGCTGATGCATTTCTCGATTAAAACCTGACCAACACGCGACAAATGAATACCCTGAGTTGCAATCTCGGAAAGCTCTGCCGCATTCTCTGCGATACCGCCGCCGGTTCCGCCAAGTGTATAAGCAGGACGAACGATAACGGGGTAGCCGATTTCGTTTGCAAAGGTGATTGCATCATCTACTGTGTTTACAATCTCACCGCGAACGATTGGCTGATTGATACGCTCCATAAGATTTTTAAAGTTTTCTCTGTCCTCGCCCTCTTTGATGCCCTCAATAGATGTACCGATTACCTTTACGCCGTATTTGTCAAGAATACCTTTGTCGTAAAGCTCGCAAGAGAGGTTAAGTCCTGTCTGTCCGCCCATACCTGCTATAAGACTGTCGGGGCGTTCTTTTTCTATAATTTTTTCAAGAGTTTCTATGGTGAGAGGCTCTATATATGTGCGGTCTGCAGTCTGCGAATCCGTCATAATTGTTGCGGGGTTGCTGTTAACCAGAACAACCTCGATACCCTCTTCGCGAATTGCCTGACACGCCTGAGTTCCCGAATAGTCAAACTCTGCTGCCTGACCGATTACAATAGGGCCTGAACCTATTACCAATACCTTTTTTATGCTTGTATCCTTTGGCATTTTTTACCCTCCTTACGCCAGAAAATCGTCGAATATTCTTACCATCTCACGAGGACCGGGTGCGCCTTCCGGATGGAACTGCACGCTCTTTATACCCATACCCTCGATGCCCTCGCATGTGCCGTCGTTTACATTCTCAAACGAAACCGAAATTCCGTCAGCGATTTTATCAAGCACATAATCGTGTCCCTGAGATGTGATTGTAACCTTGTTTGTCTTTGTATCTCTTACAGGCTGATTGCCGCCGTGATGACCAAACTTTAATTTCTTGATGCTGCATCCCGCCGCAAGACCGATTACGAGATGTCCGAGTGATATTCCGCAAACCGAAACCTTACCGATTAAATTTTTAACTGTTTCAATCGTTTCGGGAATATCTTCGGGGTTGCCAGGTCCGCTTGAAACAAGCACAACCTCTGCACCCGACTCTAAAATCTCATCTGCTGATGTATTATAAGGGAATATTGTAATGTCACAATCCCTTGCCTTTAACTGATTTAAAATACTTGCCTTAACGCCAAGGTCAATTACTGCAACCTTTTTGCCGCCGCCTGATATTCTGCGGGGTTTCTCGCAGCTGACTCTCTTTACAACATCGGAGTTGTCAAGCGCATCTATTCTTGCCTTGATTTCGCTATCGGTAAGTTCTTCAGTTGTAATAATACCTCTCATTGAGCCATTGTCACGCAAAAGTCTTGTAAGAGCTCTTGTATCAATGCCCTCAAGACCTAAAACCTTGTTCTGTCTTAAAAATCCGTCAAGCTCCATCTCGGTTCTGAAGTTGTTGGGGTAATCGCACTTTTCTCTCACGATTAAAGCGGTGAGAACAGGCTTGTCCGCCTCCATATCCTCAAAGTTAATTCCGTAGTTACCGATTAAAGGATATGTGCACACCAGCATCTGTCCGCAAAGTGATGGATCGGTAATCCCCTCCTGGTATCCCGTTGTTGCCGTCGAAAACACAACATCGCCAACCACATCGTGAACATAGCCAAATGCCTTGCCGATAAAACACATTCCGTTTTCAAGAATAAGCTTTGCTTGCATAAATAATCTCCTCCCGGGCAAAAAATAAAGGACTATTGAACCAAAAAGTTCAATGCCCTTGTTAACTAATAATAAATCCTTTACAATTGGAAATAAGAATAGAAATGGTTGTGTTGTCAACAAAAGCTTTTTGATTTGTTAAACATACCATTTCGGCTTCGCTCCCTTCCAAATGCTTAACTAATATTTTACCACTTGGAGCGCATTTAGTCAAGGAGTTTTTTAGAAAAAAATCACCAAAAAAGACGAATAATATTCGCGCTTGTTATTAAATCGGGCACAAAATCCCTTGCCGGCGCACTTTTGCCCTCGAAAAATTTATCAAGAAAAGCTTTGGCAAGCACTGGCTCTTTTGTGAAATATATTTCTGAAAAACGATAATCTCCCAAAAAGTTCTGCGCATATTTTATGTACGCCTTATCATCAAAACCCGCATAGATAAGCGCAAGCAAACAAATGAGTGTTTGCTTTTTGCGGATTTCGTTGTTTATCTCGCCGTCTGCACAGATTGCGCCGTCTGCACGCATACTACGCAGAATTATGTCAAGTGCCGCTTCTGCAAGCTCTTTTTTATCAATTCTTTCGACCTCTTCAAACATTGAACATCTCTCATCAAATGCAGAATATGCTTTTTTGATTTGCGGCGGCATCATCACTCGTATTGATGCAACCTTTGCGGGAGAAAGCGTCGCAAAAAGCGCACTCTCGGAATTTAACACCGAGAATTTTACGCCTATCTGCTCAAGGCGTTTTCTTATCTCGGGTATCTCGTCAGGCTGCGCCCACAAAAGCCGCATTTCTTCTCTTTTGGTATATAAATTTCCGCAAACAAGCTGAAGAGGCGCAAAGCTTCGATAGACAGGAATGTTTGTAAGATATATTATCTCGCTTCCGACAATTACGCTTTTAGGTCTGTTTCCGCGATAGCTTACAAAAATGGTAACGGAATTATCTGTAATCGTCACAAGCTCTGCATCAGCGCCGGGCGCTGACACCTCTATATTTTTCATAACAGAGAGCGAGTCGATTATCTCTTCTGCTCTTTTTTGTATATTGTCCCTTGCAAAAATATGGTGTTCGCCCTCTTTGTCGCCTATCGTGACATTGACAAATCGATGAGTCAAAATGGGACTTTCACTCACAAGTATGGACATCGCATCTGCGTCAATCTCTATTTCATCAAGATTTAGCTCGCCGCCGTAGCCGATTTCACTTAAAGCATTGACGAGTACATCTATGTCGTTTCCTTTTAAAACGCCGTTTGGAGAAACAAGTGTAAATTCTTCAAACTGCTCTGCCGCATAAAGAATAAACTCCTTGGCACAACGCGAAATCCCACCAAATAAGTCGGGATAATACACAAACAGCGCCTTTTTGAATTTTCGTTTAAGGATGGCTCTTGGGTATACTCTTACAAGCATACTCCCGCCAAACATATCCCCTGCCGCTATGGCAGAATTTTTACGCTCGAAATTCGAAAATTCAACACAAAAATCACGGTCTGCCTTTACAGTTGCCCTTATGATGTTCTCGTCAACTTCTATGTCGTGAGTAAGCGAAACACAATGGGCTTTTTCGTTCATATTTATTTCTATATCAGCATCGCACTCCGCACAAAGCGGTATGTTAAGCCTCTTTTTGCCAAAAGTATCTTTAAGCTCTGCGTAGGCAGTTATTAAAATGTGACAGCTGCCCTTTGAAATTCCCGACAAATTCATTGAATAGGTGCTTTTGTCGATTTTTCTTATTTGTGCGCAGGGCATAGATAAATCCATCACTCTTGAGGCGTGGCTGACTGTTGTGCTCTTGGCGGTGATAAGCTTTTTGTCAGACAAAATTTTTACACTCGAAACAAGCGCCTCAAACGGGAGCCTGAAAATATATTCGGTTGAAATTCTGTCTGTCATATCGTGCTCAAATTCAAAGTCGAAATTTAAAAATGCGTACTCGCAAAAAATTTCGCCCTTTACGCTTATATGCTTTAAAAGGTTCATAATATCACCGTCTTTAATTTTACCCCTGCGCCTTGAATTTGTCAATATTTCCACATCCAATACAGCATATGTTATTTTATATGTTATATAACATAACATATATTCACAACCTTTGTCAACATATAATATATGTGAGGTGAAATGTTATGGAAGATAAACTTATTATAAATAAAAAGAATTTAAAAGGCGAAGATGGATATAAAACATTTTCTGTAAGAATAAAGGAAGAAACTGTTGAAAAATTAAACAAACTATCCGAAGAAACAAATCGTTCAAGAAATGAATTGATTAACATTTTATTAGATTATGCTATTGATAATAGCAAGGTAAAATAACTCGCCCAAAGGCAAATAAAACTGCGGAGTGTTCTTAAGAACACTCCGCATATATCATGCATCTTTTTTAATATTTTCAAGCATTTCTTCGATTTCTTCTTTGGTTTTTATGCTAAGGAATGAAAATGGCTTTGTCAATGATTTTTCAATCATTTCTATTGCTTTTTCTTTGTCCCCAAGCTCGTTTAAAACTCTGCCGTAACCATAATACGCCTCAGGGAAGCGAGGCTCACGGCTTACAAGCTCTTTGTAAATTTCGGCACTCTTTTCAATTTCACCGCATCTGAAAAGGGCATCCGCATAATTATCTGTAATTATATTGTCATCGCTGTTATATTCATAAGCTTCCTCGTTGAAATTTTTTGCCTTTTCAGTGTTGTCGCTCAAATTATAGAGAATACCCAAATTCTGATAGATGTTAGTATTCTTAAAGCCTGTATCCGTTACCTCTTCAAGCTCCTCTATGGCTAAATCCAAATCGCCCTGCTTCCAATACGCAATGGCAATAAAATTTTTGATTTTATAGCGGTCTGCACTTTCCCTTTGAGTCATGGGAAGAGCGGTTCTCAACTCAAAAAGCGCCTTGTCAACCTGACCGCTTCTGAGTAACAGATAGGCGTATGTTATACGATTTGGAATATTTAAATTTCCGACCTTGGATGCTATACCGAAAATTTTGACCGCTTTTTCTGTATCACCTTTTGTAATATATTGTTTGGCGTAAGCTGCAACAAGATTTGCTCTTTTTACAACCAAAAATATCAAAACGGCACAGAGTATAATACGCCATAAATCTATTCCGAATATCTGCATTGTTTCACCTTCTTAGTAAAGATTATTTACTGTTCTCGGATATGGCAATACATCACGGATATTACTCATACCTGTTAAATACATAATCGCTCTTTCAAAGCCGAGTCCGTAGCCTGCGTGCTTTGTTCCGCCAAATCTGCGAAGGTCAAGATAATGAGCATAATCCTCTTCATTAAGTCCCATTTCTGCCATTCTTTCAAGAAGAATATCTATTCTCTCTTCTCTCTGACTGCCGCCGATAATCTCACCAATGCCCGGAACTAAGCAGTCCATAGCTGCAACGGTTTTTCCGTCATCGTTAAGACGCATATAAAACGCCTTGATTTCTTTTGGGTAATCGGTTACAAATATAGGCTTTTTGAAGATTTCTTCTGTTAAATATCTCTCGTGCTCGGTCTGTAAATCACAGCCCCACTCTACCGGATATTCAAATTCCTTACCGCTGTTCTTCAAAAGCTCGATAGCTTCTGTATATGTCACTCTGCCAAAGTCGTTTGACACAACATTGTTAAGTCTTTCCAAAAGTCCCTTATCAACAAAATTGTTAAAGAAGTTCATCTCTTCGGGTGCATTTTCGAGCACATAGTTAATTACAAACTTTAACATATCCTCTGCAAGACGCATATCGTCTTCAAGGTCTGCAAATGCGATTTCAGGCTCTATCATCCAGAACTCTGCGGCGTGTCTTGTGGTGTTTGAATTTTCGGCTCTGAATGTCGGTCCGAATGTATAAATATCACCAAACGCCATTGAAAATGCCTCGCCCTCAAGCTGACCGCTTACTGTGAGCGATGTTTCCTGAGAGAAAAAGTCCTGCTTATAATCTATTTTTCCATCCTCGGTCTTTGGAAGATTGTCCATATCAAGAGTTGTTACCCTGAACATTTCGCCTGCGCCCTCACAGTCGCTGCCCGTAATAAGCGGGGTGTGAACATATACAAAGCCACGCTCATTAAAGAACTTATGAATTGCATATGCAGTAAGCGAACGAACACGGAATGCCGCCGCAAAGGTATTTGTTCTTGCTCTTAAATGAGGAATGGTTCTTAAATACTCAAATGTATGTCTTTTTTTCTGCAAGGGATAATCAGGAGTGCTTGCACCCTCGATTTCAATATCTGTTGCCTTTATTTCAAAGGGCTGTTTTGCCTCGGGAGTTAATACAAGTATTCCCTTAACACGAATAGCCGCACCTACATTAAGCTTTGAAATTTCAGCAAAGTTTGAAAGCTTATCTTCTTCGATTACTATCTGCAGATTTTTAAAGTAGGAGCCGTCATTAACCTCGATAAACCCAAAGTTTTTGGAAACTCTTAAGGTTCTTACCCATCCGTTTACGCATACTTCCGCTCCGTCCTGAAGAGGAGCTAAAAACAACTGTTTGATTTTCATATATAAATCCTCCTAATATTCCTTGATAAGCTCGGCTCTGGGGTATCCTCTGCTGTATTCAACATCGGATATATAAAAGCCTCTGCCGTAATAAAATCTTATAACCGCTGTCGCCTTTGCACTTGTGTGAAGTCTTAAGGTTTTTACATTATTCTGTTTCATAACCTTATCAACGACTCTCATTAAGATTTTACCGATACCTGTATTTCTGTCATTTGAACCAACCGCAAAACGGCTTAAGTATGCTTCGTTATTCGGAAGAAGCTCTACTCTGACAGCGCCGACAGGCTCATCGTCAATTCTTACCACGAAAACATTTTTGTTTTTGATGTCGGCTAAAATATCTTCTTCGGTTTCTTCAAGTGCCGCAATCTTGGAAAGCCCCGCCTGCTCACAATAATTTGCAAACGCATCCTTTGTGATTTTGTGGATTGCGGGTATATCTTCTTCGGTTGCCGCTTTTACCTCAAACGCGTAAAAACTATCCATAATAATCTCCATTCCGCCGCTCTGCGTCGGCACAAATAGTTATGAAATTTCTCTTATCCGCAGAGCAAGGAATGATAAGAGATTATTTGTCCATGTGCATTTCCGAGCATTTAAGCGAGGAAAATTTTGCACGGACAATAAAATCCGCCGGAGGCATAACGAGAAAGGAACTTTCACGTTATTTACCTCCCATAACCGCCGCAAGAATTGCTTTTTGTGCGTGCAATCTGTTCTCTGCCTCGTCAAATATTACAGAGCGTGGACCGTCTATTATGTCCTCTGTTACCTCATATCCTCTGTATGCGGGCAGACAATGAATAAATATGCTGTCCTCTTTTGATTTTGCAAAAAGGTCTGCATTTACCTGATAATCTTTGAATATCTTAATTCGCTCTGCCTTTTCTGCTTCTTGTCCCATACTAACCCATGTATCTGTGCAAACAACATCTGCATCTTTCATAGCTTCAATCGGGTCATAGGTCACAGTTATTGTGCTTCCTGTCAGTTTAGCGTCTGCTTTGGCATTCTCGGTGATTTCGGCATTTGGCTCATAACCCTTTGGCGTTGCAACCGCCATATCCATACCCGCTTTTGCACAAGCATACATAAGAGAATGTGCCACATTGTTGCCGTCACCCACATACGCAAGCTTTAACCCCTCAAGCTTACCTTTTTTCTCGTAAACTGTGAGCAAATCCGCCATAGCCTGACACGGATGAAGTAAATCCGTAAGTCCGTTTATAATCGGGATACTTCCGTACTTTGCAAGGTCTAAAACATCCTGATGTGCATATGTTCTTATCATAATTCCGTCAACAAAACGGCTCATAACATTTGCGGTATCGTAGATGCTCTCGCCTCTGCCAAGCTGCATATCATTAGCGCTTAAAAACAAGGGATAACCGCCAAGCTGATACATACCGGTTTCAAATGAAACTCTTGTTCGTGTAGAGGATTTTGTAAATATCATACCAAGAGTTTTGCCCTTTAAAATAGGATGCTCAATCCCCGATTTTCTCTCTTTTTTAAGCTGAACGGCTAAATCCATAAGGTGATTGAACTCGTCAACTGTTATATCGTGAATACTTATAAAATGATTTAAGCTCATAATTTCCTCCTACAAAATCTCTTTTAAATTATCTATAAATCCGTCGATATCTTCCTTTGTGATTATGAGCGGCGGAACTATTCTGAATATACTTGTGCCGATAGCACCTACAAGATAGCCTCTGTCCCTCATTTTACTGCATAACTCTTTTGCAATTTCTTCTTTAAATTCAACGCCTATCATAAGTCCCATACCCCGAACCTCTTTGATGGCATCACTTTTAAGAGAATTTAATCTTTCAAAGAAATAGTCACCCATCTTCTTTGCATTTTCTATAACGCCGTTTAACATTTCGTCGATTACCACAGTGCCCGCTCGCATAGCAAGGGGATTTCCGCCAAAGGTTGTGCCGTGATCACCAGGTACGAATGCATCTGCAATTTTTTGCTTTGCCAAAAACGCTCCGACAGGAACACCGCCGCCGAGTCCCTTTGCCATTGTGATAATGTCGGGTTCAATTCCGAAATTCTCGTAAGCAAAAAGCGTTCCACATCTGCCAATTCCTGTCTGTATCTCGTCTGCAATTAAAATTATATCATTTTCTTTGCAGATTTTTGCGATTTCATTTACATATTCGGCATTAAGCGGATGAACCCCGCTCTCACCCTGAATAAGCTCTATCATTATAGCGGCAGTATTTTCATTTACTGCATTTTTAAGCTCGTCAATATTGTTTATTTCAACATGTATAAACTTTTCAATAAGCGGTTTATAGGGCTTTTGATATTTCTCCTGTCCTGTTGCCGCAACGGTTGCAAGAGTTCTGCCGTGAAAAGACTTTTTAAGGGTAATAAACTCTCTTTTTTCTGCCTTTCCCTGCATAACAAAATATTTTTTGGCAAGCTTGATTGCGCCCTCGTTTGCTTCGGCTCCGCTATTTGCAAAGAACACTCTGTCAGCACACGAATTTTCAACAAGCATTTTAGCAAGGATTGCCTGATGTTCGCCATAATAAACATTTGAGGTATGCAAAAGCTTTGTAACCTGGTCGCAAAGCTCCTCTGTCAGTCTTTTGTGTCCGTGACCGAGGCTGTTTACCGCAATGCCCGCAAAAAAGTCTTTATATTCTCTGCCGTCTGTTGCAGTAAGGGTAATACCCTCGCCCTTGGTAAAGCAGAGAGGCGTTCTCTCGCCAAATGTAGTCATATAATATTTTGAGTCAAGTGCTTTGATTTGTTCAAGTGTCATTTTAAACTTCCTTTTTTACAATAATTTATTATTATACTACAAATTCCCAAAAAACGCAACATTTACTTTAGGTATTTACTCATTATATTTCTTGCAATGGGTGCGGCGTTTGTACCGCCCGCTCCGCCGTCATATTCTAAAATTACCGCAACTGCAATCTTTGGCTCCTCTGCAGGAGCAAACCCTACAAACCAGGCATGGTCTTTATCAGTTTCATTTTCGGCAGTTCCCGTTTTGCCTGCAACTGTTATGCCTGAAATTCTCGCTCCGCTTCCTGTTCCGCTTTGAACAACGCCAACCATAAGCTCTTTCATATATTCGGCAGTCGCCTTGCTGATTGGACTGCTGTATTCACTTGCCCTTGCCTGCATCATCTTAGCGCCCGTCGTTGCCGTTACCGATTCTACAAGATACGGCCGCATCATTTTACCGCCGTTTGCTATGGTTGCGCCCATCATTGCGGCATTTAAAGGCGTCATAAGAAGCTGTCCCTGACCTATTGAAACAAGCGCCGCATCGCCGTCTGACATTTTTTTGTATTCGATACGGCTTTTCGCCGCAGGAATATCAAAGCCGATGTCCTTGTTTATACCAAAGCTCTCTGCCGCAGACAAAACCTTTTCAGCGCCCATTTCATTTCCAAGCTGACAGAAAACGGCATTGCTTGACACCTCAAATGCACGCTTGAGCGAAATCTCGCCATAGCTTTTTTTGTTGTAGTTTTCAACCTTTAAGCCCGGTAATTCAAACACACCCTTATCCTCAAACACGGTATCCTGATAACCCGAATTATACGCGGTTGCCGCCGTTACGATTTTATAGGTAGAGCCGGGCGCATAAAGTCCGCTTGTGGCTCTTGCCAAAAGGGGCGAATCCTCACGCTCTACTATATACTTCCAATCTTTTTCAAGAGAAGCTGCCGAAGGCTCAAAATCAGGATAGCTTACCATTGCCAAAACTCTGCCCGTAGATGGTTCGAGTGCAACTATTGCACCGTTCCTGTTTCCAAGCTGAGTATACGCATACTGTTGTAAATCATGGTCAATTGTCAAATTCAGGTCATAGCCCGAACGGATTTCGTTAAAGCTGATGTTTATATCGCCGTGACCTAAAAGCTCTTTATCATATTTCATTTCAAGCAGGCTCTTGCCGTAAACCTGCGAACAATAGCCGATAATATGGCTGTATAATCTCCCTTTGGGATATTTTCTTATGTGGCTTTCGCCGTTTATAACAGTTTCTGCCAAAAGCACGCCGTCACGGTCATAGATACTGCCGCGCTTTACATATTTTTCGTCATCCCATTGGCGCTTATTATAGGGGTTGCTTGCAATATCGTCTGCCCTGAACATATTAAAATGCAAAAGATATGTCACAAGTGCCAGAAACATAAATGACACTACTACAAGCACACGGATTATTCTCTTGTTGTTATGCACAGCAACCGCTCCTTTCTATTTTTTCTTGTGTTTTTCTGCCTTTGCCGATATTGCCTGAATAATACCAAGCGATGCAAAGCTTACAACGATAGATGTTCCGCCGTAGCTGACAAAGGGAAGTGTAATACCCGTCATCGGTATCATTTTGGTGACACCGCCGATTATTATAAATGTCTGCATCGCAAACATAACAGTAAGTCCGAAACAGAGCGCCTTATCGTAATGGTTTTCGGTCATAACCGAAATTTTAAAGCACCGATACGCAATAAGAAAAAGTAATATTATAACCGCCGCACCACCGAAAACGCCCATTTCCTCGCAGATTGCAGAAAATATAAAGTCAGAATGAACCTCCGGTATATAATTCGGCGAACCGTTGCCGATGCCTCTTCCAAAGTAGCCTCCCGAAGCGATTGCAAAAAGCGACTGCGTTATCTGATAACCCGTATTTGAAATATCTGCCCAGGGGTCAAGCCAGCTGCTGACACGAACCTGAATGTGATGCAAAAAGTTATACCCAAGCAGAGCCACAATTGACGCAACGCCTATATTCATAAGCAAGAATTTGTAGCTCTTTTCGTATACATAAAGCATAAAAAGGTAGATTGAAAAAAGAACCAAAATCGTTCCCCAGTCCCTCTGGAGAACCAAAAATCCGATAAAAAGATAGGTGCCGAGAAGTGTCTGCCATTTTGGCTTTATGTTAAGCAAATCCTTGTTAAAACTGCCGGAAAAATGGCACGCCAGAAACATTACATATAATGTTTTTGTAATTTCAGACGGCTGAAAGGCAAAGGATGCACCAAGCTGAATCCAGTTCCTTGAGCCGTTGACGGTTTTGCCGAAAATAAGGGTTGCCATAAAGAGCGCAACACCACCCGCAAAATACAGAAAATAAAGCTTATCCCAGAATTTTATGCCGTAATAAACTCCGTACGCAATAAAAAATACTGCCATACCGATTGCCGCCCACACGATTTGCTTAAGTCCATAATCAATGTTAATTCGGCACAGCAGAATAACGCCCATAGTAATGAGCATACACGCCATAGGAACGATAAATTTATCCCCCATTTTGCAGAGAATTATTATAGTATACATAACAACAAAAAGTGCAAGCATACCAAGTCCTATATAGGCAATATTTAAGTTATAGTTGTTTTTGACAAGCAAAAGAGCAAAACCCAGCAAATTCATCAAAACAAGTAAAAAAGCGGGTCTTTTATAGCTCATTCCCTTTAATTTTGCCATAACATTCGCCCCTTAAAGCTCAAATACAAAATTAAGACCGCCAACAGAAATTACATCCTGCGGGTCAAGGATTACCACTTCGCGAATACGATGTCCGTTTACGGCGGTGCCGTTTCGGCTGCCTAAGTCCTCAAGGTACCATTCGCCGTCCTCAAACCAGATATGAGCGTGCTTTGCAGATATAAAATCCTCTTTTATCTGAACGCTGCAGCCTCTTGCTCTGCCGATTATGGCTTCTTCGTAAATGGGGTATCGGTTTTTGAGCGGATTTTCAAGCTTGATTTTAGACTTTGCGGGCTTTAAGCTTGCATAAACCTCGTCACCCTTGCCGTCATCTTCAAAACGGCTCATTTTTTTGACATCAAGATAAATCAGCCTTATTACCGAAAAGATAAAAAGGTATATTATAAATGTAAAAACAAAACTAAGTATTGAAGATAAAAAATTATAAAAGGTCATAGTAAAACCTCCTTATTTTGCTATTATACCCCTTTTTTGATATATAGTCAAGATAGGCAGATAAATGAAAAAAGACCCTTGCGGGTCTTTTTTTATTATGCCAATAACAAGGTATCGGGTCTTTTTTTTATTTGGGTTGTTTACCGATGTAGGCAAGGATACCGCCATCAACATAAAGAATGTGACCGTTTACTGCGTTTGAAGCATCAGATGCAAAGAATACTGCGGGGCCTGCCTATTCTTCGGGGTCGAGCCATCTGCCAGCCGGTGTTTTAGCGCAGATAAAGCTGTCAAACGGATGCTTTGAACCGTCTGCTTGAGGTGCGCGCAAAGGAGCAGTGTGCGGTGTTGCAATGTAGCCGGGACCGATGCCGTTACACTGAATGTTAAATTCGCCATACTCTGAGCAGATGTTTCTTGTAAGCATCTTAAGTCCGCCCTTTG
>JAZREZ010000010.1:0-57445 GCA_045661045.1 Clostridia bacterium | reverse complement strand
TCATCCCAAACGGGACAGAGAATATATCATAAACCCCTATCAAATGGTTGCAACCAACGGAAGATATTATTTGATTTGCAATTATGATAAATATGATAATCTATCCAATTACCGTGTGGAGAGAATCACGAAGATCAGAATCATGGACGAACCCATCAAGCCGATTCAAGAACTGAAAGAGGGCGAAATCAATCTTCCAAAGCATATGGCAGAGCATATTTATATGTTTGCCGGCGAGAGCGTTCGAGCAAAGTTTAAGGCGAAAAATTATATTATAGATCAAGTAATTGATTGGTACGGCACTGAGATTGAGATTGAAACTCTAAATGACGAGGAAAGTTTAGTTTCAGTTTATGTTAATAAAGAGGCATTCTTCTGCTGGGCGATGCAGTACGGACTTCATATTGAGGTTATGGAGCCAATGGAGGTTCGCCAAAAAGTAATTGAATCTATCAAATATATGGAGGAGAAATATAATGAGAAGTAAAAAAATAATTCCAATTCCCACACAAAAAGCAAAGTATGAAAACTTGGAGGATTTGTTTGTAGACTGGAGAGCGGCTCATTGTGCAGAGGAAAATTATGAGGAAACAACGGTCGTAGAAGAAAAAAACGCTAGAGGGGTTATATATCCGGGAATAGAGAAAGATTCCTTTGTTGAAGATGGATATATTTGCAAAGAAGAGTATCAGAGCGCCGAAAAGAAAATTCTGTTTATCCTAAAAGAAGCGAACATTCAAGCCTACCGATCAGAGAATGATTTTAAAAATCCTTCAAAGCGACAACAAATTTTGTTCTATCGTAATTATATTGAGGACAAAAGCGTCTTAAATGGACCCAAGCAACAAGAAAAAATAGCCAGAATATCACAATATATTCTGAACGGCAAAAAAGGGTTTTCTTCGGATTCTGTAGAGGACAAAAGAATCCTGCAGAAAATTAGCTTTATGAATTTGAACAAACGTGGCGGAGATAATGTAGAAAAAAAGGTCAAGGCTTATTGTAAAAAATATGTTGAATACATCAATGCCCAAATTTCAATACTAAATCCTGATATTGTTGTTGTGATCGGAAAAACAATCAATACCTCAAAATTAGAAACCGGAAATGCAAAGGTAATTCGGTTAAATCACACAGCTGATTTATATCATGGTACATATCAGGTTGATGCCTATCTTTCTCATTTTATCCAAGAGTATGAGAAATAGTCTTTAACAGACACACCAAAATGGTGTGTCTGTCTTTGTATGATGTACCATTTTTGTCCCATAAGATATTTTATATTATAGGTATACGATATAGACGGAGGTGTGCTATGTGCGTGACAAAATCATCTTAAAGGTGCCATGCGGATATGAAATCATCGAGAAAGAGCAAACAATAAAAATCAATAAAGCAATTGATTTGTTATTATCTGGCAAGCAATCTGAATATTCTATGGCAAAAAATAATTATGATGGCACGGCAACATTATTTTATAGTGCCATAAGGTGCCCTTATTGTGGCGGTGAAATTCCTGTAAAATATCTTATTAAAAATTATGATGCATTAACTCGGGATGCAATTTTTCAATGGGCATCGGGACAAGTGTCGATGAATTATGAAGAAAAGCAGATATTAATAATAAATAAAAAGAAATTTTCCTATCCTAAGTTATGCTGTCCTTGTTGCCATAGAGAAAGTGTAAAGGCGCAAGAATATTATGAGGTTACTGTTTCTATAGATGGGTGGAAAATCAAAATATCACGAAAAATTTCTAATATCAGTGAATTATTGAATCTATATTGGGCTGATGTTGTAAATTTGGAGATGCCTTTTGTTTATCACGAAACGCTTGTATTTAATTTAAAAAATGGGCACACATATATACAACTCGAAAATCAGGAGAAATGTCCGGGTTGTGTCAGAGATTTAAGCGAAAACCCTCAACTTTTACAAAAAGGAATTATCTATAAATTAATTTTAAATAATCAAAGTTTAAGGAGCGAAATTAAACGGAAATTCAGGCAGAAAGCACCGTTCCCGTTTTGTTCACGAGAACTTACTCTGGAAAAATTAGTCCTTGCTACAAGGTTTGTTGGATTTGAAAAAAGTTTTTATGGCTCCATACCCCTCCTGGTTGGAACATATAAAATGTTTCCTGGTTTTCAAGGTATTTCTAAAAATATGCATATGGCAAGTAAAATTCCGCAATTATACAAGAATTTAGAATTTCCGAGCAATAAGGCGACGAGAAGAATAATCTTTAAAAATCCGGGGTTGTTGTTTTACCATAACGAGATTAGGAATCTTTACATTGTAGTCAACAATATTGATTATTTTAATAAAATTTTATCTTTTCGCCACATTTATCTTATGCTCGCAACAATGAATTATTATCCAGCTATAGCTGATTTTTTAAGGGATGCCTTTAGGTATGAAAGCAATCCCCTTGTAATGAAACTGATGGAAAAACAATTTTATGCTTTGTGCGAATATGCATTTCGCTATATGGCAATGAATGATACAGCGCAAAAAATTGAACGAAATTGCAAAAAATGGTTGGAAAAGTGTGAAAGAGATGATTTGTATAGGCATGACTTAAATCTTCCTTCGGTGATTAGAGCCGCGCATATTCCTGATATTAGTAATTGTGAAATTGGGGGATATTTGTTTAAATGGCTTATAAATACAGATGATTATAAAGAAGCCGGGCGAAAATTACATAACTGTTTAGCGGATGTATATCGCCCTGTTATCGCCATCATAAAGAACAATCAATATATAGCGGCGATGGCTCTTGACAGAGAGAAGTGCACACGGATAACAGAGGCATCAATGTATAAAAATCAACCTATCACTGATGATTATCAACTGTGCAAAGTAATACGCAAATGGTGTGAAAAATTCCATATCGAATGGGACGAGGTGCCCCAATAAAGCGGAGTGTCCATTAAAGGACACTCCGCGAACCTTTTTATAATATATTAACTTTGTTTTCACGGCAGGTTTCAAGGGTAAATTCGTCCCAGAGAGATGCCTGAACCTCACCTATATGTGCTTTTCCCAAAAGTAGCATACAAAGCCTTGACTGACCTATGCCGCCGCCGATTGTAAGTGGCAACTCACCGCTGAGCAACGCCTTATGAAAGGGAAGCTCTTTTCTGTCCTCACAGCCCGCTTTTTTAAGCTGCTCACGCATTGCATTTTCGTCAACTCTGATACCCATTGACGAAATTTCAAGAGCCGCACCTAAAACCTCGTTCCACACGAGAATATCGCCGTTAAGCTTCCAATCGTCATAGTCGGGCGCTCTGCCGTCGTGTCTTTCGCCTGACTTTAAAATATCTCCTATCTGCATAATAAATACAGTTTTATATTCTTCGGTAATTAAATTTTCACGCTCTTTAGGAGTTTTATCGGGATACATATCCTCAAGTTCCTGAGTTGTGATAAACTTAACATTTCTTTCTATATCAGATGTAACACTCGGGAACATCTGCTTAACCTCTGAAAGAGTATCGCAGACTGCATTCATAATACTGCTTACGGTATCCATAAGATAGCCGACATTTCTTTCCTCTTTGCTTATAATTCTGCACCAATCCCACTGGTCAACATAGATTGAATGAATATTGTCAAGCTCCTCATCTCTGCGGATTGCATTCATATCTGTATAAAGACCTTCGCCCTGACTGAAGCAATACTTTTTAAGCGCCATACGCTTCCACTTTGCAAGAGAATGAACCACCTGTGCCTCCGTCTTTGCGGCGGGAATATCAAACGATACCGCCCTTTCAATTCCGTTTAAATCGTCATTGAGTCCGCTGTCACAGCTTACGAAAAGCGGTGCTGTAACACGGCGCAGATTAAGAGCCTGTGTAAAGTTTTTTACAAAGGTCTGCTTTATAAGTTCAATCGCCTTTTGCGTATCATAAAGTCCCAGTGAGGACGCATAACCCTGCGGTATATATGTCTTTCCCATAATTAACCTCCCAGGCGAAATGCAACAAACCCGAACCCGATTTTTAGAGGCGGATTTCCGCTTTCGCTGTGTTAAAATACTCGGCAATCCGTCAGGATTACCTCCGTTTTTGCCTTGCGTAACCAAAAATCCTCTCTCTAAAAATTTTACGACATTAATATGCCAAAATTATGTCGTTTAAAGCGAATTCGGATTTATTGTATTTCGCCTAGCATTCTCAATTAGTATACCTTAAAATACCTTAAATTGTCAAGAGTTATTCTGCTCTTTCTATGGTTCCGCAAGCAATTCGCTCTCCGCTATCTCCCGAGGGTTGAGTTTTATAATCATCGGGCGATAGATGTATCACCGCCGACCTGCCTATAACCTCTTCAGGTGTGAATTTATCTGTATAGACAAGCATCTTTGCTACACCGCCGTTTGAAAACAGCGCGGGCAAATCCCCCTTGTGATTTCCGTGAGGCATATTGTCAGGATTAAAGTGTCCTCCCGCATCATCAAAGTCATTTCCGCAAGGTTTTTCGTGTATATGAAAACCGTGAGGTCCTATTTGCGGACTTTCCTCTGTTTCAGGCGAGAACCTGGGAAGTCCTTTTATGTCAACATCCACCCATGTTCCGCCGTTTGCAGCTTTAAAGCCTACTGTTCCGTAAATTTTCGGAAAATCCGAATTCCCTCTTATGTATGCGACTGCATCATAATCTGTCAGCATTTAACTCTACCTTTCTTTTATTTTGGCAAAGAATTGCCTATTAGTTAATATATGCTGAATATTACTTTTCGTTCTTGGGTATCAGGATTGTATATTCTATGTAATCCTCCCCCTCTTTCTTTTTAGCCGATGCATCTATCCCCGACCTTTTCATCATATCCACCGCCTGACGAATGGTGTTGGTAAAAATCCGTATATCCTTAAAGGTACGCATATTTTTAGGCGATGGCGAAAGAGGTCTTGGTGACTTTAAAAGCTTTTCTATAAGCTCCTCCGTCTTTGCCACATTAAGCCCACGCTCCACAATTATTTTAAGCATTCTAAGCTGTTGCTTTTCCTCAGGAAGCTTTAAAAGTGCCCTTGCGTGCCTTTCTGTAAGTGAATTTTCGGTCAGAATTTTGCGCACCTTTTCAGAAAGCTTTAAAATTCGTATTTTGTTTGCAATGGTTGATTGTCCCTTTCCCAGCTTGTCCGCAAGCTCTTCCTGCGTAAGTCCATGCTCTGTTATAAGGGTACAAAACGCCTCTGCCTCCTCTATGTAATTCAAATTTTCACGCTGAATATTTTCAACAAGTGCAAGCACGGCACTGTCCGTTTCATCAACCTTCATTACAATTGCCGGGATATAGTTCATCCCAAGATTTCGACACGCAGTAAGTCTGCGCTCGCCTGCAATCAATTCATAGTCAAACGCCCCCGTCTGCCTCACGGTTATCGGCTGCAAAAGCCCATACTCCATTATGGAAATACACAAATCCTGAAGCGCCGCCTTATCAAAATCCCGCCTTGGCTGATTGGGGTTTGGCTTTATGTTTTTTATGGGAACTGTACGCACCTCTCCGCACCTTGTAAAACAACTGTTTATGCACTCTTCATTTTTTAAGCTTTTGCGTTCTATTTCCTTAACCGTTCCTCTTTTGTAATCCAACAACATTTTTACTCTCCTTTCAATAATATCTTGTATCTTTTTACATATTATACACAATATTTGGTAGAATTGCAAAATATTTCCATATACAAATTGCGACAAAAATTTTTCTTGTATAAAAAAGGGCAAAGGTGTATAATATTTGAGAGGTGTTTTTATGAATAACATAATCCGCAGATTTAATATAATAGATATTCTTATTGTTTCGGTGCTGGCTCTGGGCGTTTTGGCACTTGTTTTCAGGCTGGTTATGGGAAGCACGGATGATAATGAGGTTTTTGAATTTACTTATATTTGTAACGAAGCGCCGATAGAATTACTTAACGAAATAAAAACAGACGAAATATGTATTGATGCAGATTCGGGGGCTCAGCTTGGGTTAATTTTATCCGCTGCGACAGAGCCTTTAAATGAAGTTATGGGGCGCGGCGTTATTGTAACAAAGACGAACGGCAAGCAGACAGAGCATGGCATTGAGGTTGATAACTCAATCTATATAAAGGGCAAAAAAATAAACCTCATTATCGGAGATTCGATATTTGAGGTATACTTATCAGATATAACGGCAGAGGCTTAAGCCTCTGCCGTATTTTTTAAATCAATTATTTTTTGTTCAATGTTTGTTATACATTCAAGTCCGTCTTTTCTTACGATATAGGTGTTTTCAGTGCCGACAGCGCCCACGCCCTCTGCGATAAATTTAGGTTCAAGCGCAATCACCATACCCTCTTTAAGTTCGGTTTCTACCCTGGGCGCAAGAACGGGCGGTTCGTTAATCTCGATACCAAGACCGTGACCTACGAATTTCGCTTTTTGCTCTTTTCCCATAAAGCTGTCTTTAAAACCGTTTCTCTGCGCAATGGTAAGAGCAAGCTCATACATATCACACGCTCTTGCGCCTGCCTTTGCCTCTTTCATCAGCTCTTTCTGAATTTCAATAGAGGTATCGTGCATTTTATAAGCCTCATCAGTAAGCCTGCCTATTGAGAATGTTCGGCTTAAATCGGTTAAATATCCGTCGATGCAATTAGATAAGTCAACCATGATACTCATACCCTCTTTAAGTTGCTGACCGATTACACCGCTTGGCATTGTGGGAACGCCTCTTCCGCCTAAAGCAAAATCCATACTTGCGGGATATCCGCCGTTTTCACCTGCCAGAACCGAACCCATACCTATCTCCATACGCCCGCCGAATGTCCTGAAAACGCCCGAATGACCAACCTTTCTAAGTTCTGCCTCAACTACGGCTGAAAGCTCGGTATCGGTCATTCCCTCTCTGTAAAGGGCGGGAATTTTTTTATAAACATCACAATGAAGCGTTGCAGTTTTCCTGATTATCTCAAGTTCTGCTTCAGATTTTATCGAACGATGCTCTCTCAGTATCGCTGTTCCGTCAATTATTTCTGCATCGAAAAGATTTTTAAGCAACAAATATTCACTTGCCGTAATCGAACCATTTTCAAGCATAAGGGTTTTCGGCTTTTCAACAAAGTCGGGTATCTGCTTGGGGGTTTTTATGTATGTGACATTTTCAAGTCCCAAAGGCATCTTTACAAAAAGCTGCGGTTCTGCATTTTTAGGAATGTAATAATATCCGTAAAGCACTCTGCCGATATAATAAATAAGTCCGACATTTGAAGTTATTATTGCTGCATCAATATCTTTTTCTCTCAAAAACTCCTGAAGCTTTTTTGTTCTTGCTTCAAATTCGCTCATACCACATACACCTCGTTTGTATATTTTTTTATCTTTTGTGCCGCAAGCTCTGCTTTTTTTGCATCTGTAAAAACGCCAAATGTTGTCGTTCCGCTTCCGCTCATAAGAGAGATTTCAGCTCCATTTTCGATAAAACAATTTTTTATCTCGTTTATTACGGGAACTTTTGTGGCGGTTACGCCCTCCATAATGTTGCCCGCATTTTTAAATATCATTTCAAGATTACCCCGTCTTATCCCCTCTGCAACTGCCTGAACGCATAAATTATCAGGGCGTTTCTCAAGATTCAAGTTTTCGTAAACCCATTTGGTCGAAATCGACTCTTTCGGCTTTGCAAGCACAAATGTAAGCCCCTCTAAAACCGGCAGAGGCGTTAATATTTCGCCTATTCCTTCAGCTAAAGCTGAGCCGCCCATAATACAAAACGGCACATCTGCACCGAGTGTAACGCCGATTTTCATCAGCTTTTCGTTATCAAACGGTTCACCTGTCAGGATGTTAAGCGCCTTTAGTACAGCCGCCGCATCCGCACTGCCCCCCGCAAGTCCCGCTCCGTGCGGTATTCTTTTTTTGATGTCTATCTGTGCACCAAAATCCATTTTGCTTTCTTTAAAAAATGCCTCTGCACTGCGATAGGCAATATTTTTTTCATCGGTCGGCAAGCTCAAATCATCACAAGTCAGCAGTATTTTTTTATCATCACGAAGAGCAACACTTACCGTGTCGGAAAGTGAAATCTCGTTAAAAATCAGCTCAACATCGTGATAGCCGTCCTCCCGCCGTCTTAAAACATCGAGAGATAAATTTATTTTTGCATTTGCATTAAGCGTAATCATCAAATCACCTTTTTAAAAAGAGGAGGATTACTCCTCCTCTTTTACCTCATTTTCTGTAAAGAGGGCATCAAATTCATCACCCTCGATTTTCTCTTTCTCTAAGAGAAGCTTTGCAACCGCATCAAGCTTGTCGCTGTACTGAGTTAAAATATCCTTTGCACGCTTATAACAGCCATCGATTATCTCTTTGATTTCGCCGTCAATCTTAGCAGCAGTTTCCTGACTGTAGTCTATCGTGTGACCGTAATCTCTTCCTAAAAATACCTCGTCATTCTGACCGCCGAATACTCTTGTGCCAAGATTTTCGCTCATACCATACTTTGTAACCATAGCCTTTGCAATGTTTGTGGCACGCTCGATATCATTAGAAGCACCCGTACTTATATCGTCAAGCGCAAGCTGCTCTGCCGCACGGCCGCCAAGAAGTGAAACTATTTCTTCAAGCATTTCGGTCTTTGAATTAAAGAAAGTATCCTCTTTAGGAAGCGAAAGCGTATATCCGCCGGCTCTTCCTCTTGGAATAATCGAAACCTGATGAACTCTGTCCTGAGTGGGAAGCATTTTCGATACAACTGCGTGTCCCGCCTCGTGATAAGCGGTGAGCTTTCTCTCCCGCTCTGTTACCTTTCGGGATTTTTTCTCGGGACCTGCAATTACTTTCATAATTGCCTCTTCAAGATTTGCCATAGTAATTTCTTTGTTATCAAATCTTGCCGCAAGCAGTGCCGCCTCGTTCATAAGATTTTCAAGGTCTGCACCCGAAAAGCCGATGGTTGTCTTTGCAAGCACCGATAAATCAACATCAGAAGCAAGCGGTTTACCCTTTGCATGAACCTTTAAAACTTCCTCTCTGCCCAAAACATCGGGAGCATCAACCACTACCTGTCTGTCAAATCTGCCAGGTCGCAGCAACGCGGGGTCTAATATATCGGGGCGGTTTGTTGCCGCAATAATGATTACACCTTCGTTTTCGCCAAAGCCATCCATCTCAACAAGAAGCTGATTAAGTGTCTGCTCTCTTTCGTCGTGACCGCCGCCAAGGCCTGCACCTCTGTGACGGCCAACCGCATCAATCTCGTCTATGAATATAATACACGGTGAGTTCTTCTTCGCTGTATCAAACAAATCACGAACACGGGAAGCACCCACGCCGACAAACATTTCCACAAAGTCAGAACCAGATATTGAGAAAAACGGAACACCCGCCTCGCCCGCTACTGCTTTTGCAAGCAATGTTTTACCGGTTCCCGGAGGGCCGACCAAAAGTACGCCCTTTGGAATTCTTGCGCCAAGTGCACGGAATTTTTCGGGAGCTTTTAAAAATTCTACAATCTCTGCAAGCTCTTCTTTTTCCTCATCGGCACCCGCAACATCCTCAAAGGTTTTGTTGGTCTTTCCGCCAAGCGAAACCTTTGCCTTGCTCTTTCCGAAGCTTGACATACCGTGCCCGCCGCCTGCCTGACGCATAGCCACAAACCAGAATATACCAAATACTACGAATATAAGCAATGTCGGCAAAAAGCTGAGCCACCAGGGCGGTGAATAAGGAAGCGGTGTTTCAACCTTTAAAACACCTTCGCTTATCTGCTCCTGCATTTTTATTCCGGCATCTTCTCTTAAAACCGAATAACTCGGAACTTCAACCTGCATTGATTTGCCGTTTTTTAATGTTACATCTGCAAGATTTCCGACTACTGCGATTTTGTCAACCTCGCCGTTCTGAATTTTTACAATCAAATCGGAATATATCTCATTTTCTTCTACGCCGGGCGTAGAGGTCAGCGAAAATATCCCCACAATTATTGCAAAAAGTATCAGATAAAATCCTAGACCTTTTAAATATCGCTTCATTTTGTATCCTCCTAAAGTTACATAATGAATAAACTTACATAAATTCAAGTTATCATTATAACACAGAATTTATGAAAAAACAAGACGATTTTCAATAATTAACATAATATTAAATATTTTCCTGTATTATTCCCATCTTATTCTGTCTTTAACCCAAGTATATTTTTTTCTAAAGTTTACCATAATACTCTTTGAGGTGATATATGTGAGTCGAAAAACAAAAAAACAAAGCTCTGCGCTTGAGCCAAAAGCCCTTATTGTAACGGGCGTTGCAAGCCTTGCCGCCATTCTGGTTGCGGTGATTATGACAGTTGTCTTTTTGCCAAAGGAAGAGATAATTGACACTGCGGTGCTTAATACCGAATACGAGCAAGCGGTTGAAATTCCCGAAATTATTTATGAAGAAGAAACCCTGCCTGCAATGAATGTTGAAGAAGTTGCCACCGTCGAAGAAAGTGCCGATATTTTCACTTTACCGAGCGGCAACACGATAACAAAGGATTATTCCGGCGAAGAACTTGTGTATTCTGAAACGATGCAGGACTGGCGCACCCACAACGGCATTGATTTTGCCGCAAACGAGGGTGACGATGTTCTTGCGGTTGCCGATGGTACGGTCGAAGCTGTAACGGATAACGGAATGTATGGCACAACGGTTATAATTTTGCATAGTGACGGTCTTCGCTCGATATACTCAAATCTTGCGGACAATCTTGTGATTGCAGAGGGCGATGCGGTTGCTCGTGGCGGAATTATAGGCAATGTCGGAAACACTGCAACCGCAGAGGTAGCAGAGCCGCCGCATCTGCATTTTGAGATGAGCCTTAACGAAGAAATCGTAAATCCGCACGATTATCTGCCTATTCAAAACGGCGAATAAAAAACAGAAAGCTCCCTATGCTTTGGGAGCTTTCTGTATTGATTTTTTAATTTTATCCGCTCTTCTCGGAAAATTCTTCGGTGTTTCCTTTACCTTTTCAATTATAATAAAGGTTCTCTTTATATCACTCATAGGAAGCGGTGCGCAAATCACATCTCTTACTCTTCCGCCGAGGCTTCCTATCATCGCCTTTGCTTCATTTAACTCCTCTTCGGAATTTTCAGCCTTTAAGGCAACAAACAATCCGCCTACCTTAACAAAAGGCAAGCAATATTCTGCGAGCATCGTCATATTCGCAACTGCTCTTGATACAACGGCATCAAACTTCTCTCTGAGTTCCTTTTTGTGTCCGCACTCTTCGGCTCTGCCGTGAATTAAAGTCACATCTTTAAGTCCCAACTCGTCAGTAACCGCATTTAAAAAGTTTATTCTTTTATTTAAAGAATCTATCAGCGTAAGGCTTATATCGGGCATCATAATTTTAATGGGAAGTCCGGGAAAGCCCGCTCCCGTGCCAATATCCGCAACGCTTTTTATATTTTTAAAATCGATATGATAAAGGGGAAGAATACTGTCTAAAAAATGCTTTACCGCTATTCCCTCATCGTCTGTAACGGCAGTTAAATTCATTTTCTCGTTCCACTCAACCAGCATTTTTGAATATTTTTCAAACTGCTCAATCTGTGTGTCCGAAATCTGACCGCCTGATTTCGATATTCCGTCTAAAAATATTTTTCTATCCATAAAATCACTCCAAAAAATAAAGCGGTGCCCTTTGACACCGCTTTACTAATTCTTATGTTACGCCTGAGGAGCGTCAACGGGACATACGCCTGCACAAGCACCGCACTCAATGCACTCATCAGCATTGATATCGTACTTACCGTCACCCTCAGAGATGCAACCTACAGGACACTCACCTGCACATGCACCACACATAATGCAATCATCGTTAATTGTATAAGCCATTTTTGTTCACCTCTTTATAAAAGTTTACTTTATTATCATAATACATTTTTCGATTTTTGTCAATACCTTAAGCTTCATCAGCGAAAAACAGCTCTTTGGTATAAGGCAAGCTCAAAATCCAGTCGCAAAAGTCATGCCATTCAACAAGTTTGTGACCTCTTCTTGCAAAGTACATATTGAGCAGATTTTCATAGTTCATTGTGATAGTTCTTGTCTGGTTATACCCCTCGGGCAAAAGCTGAATTATGGTATACCATTCGTCTTTATCTTTATCTGCCACAAATTTTAATCTGCACTCTTCTAAAAAGTCAATAAATTTTACAAGTGCCTCTTCACCCTCTTTGGTCAGATGGTCGTGGCTGAAATCGTCAATCTCAAACGGCTTGCTGTGAATTTTATGCATTGTGCTTGTAGAATTCGCAACGGTTGCCACCTTATAGGTGTCAAATTCTTTCCACCAATAAAGAGGTGCCGTAATATCTACTGATACCAAAATCTGACGAATAAATTTTCTGTGGTCACTGCCCGCTTTGCACAAACGCTTTGCAAGCCCTAAATCGTTTTCGCCCAAAACATAGTTGCCGTCTGCATCGTAAAAGCTATCACTTTTATCCCAGCTGTTAAGGGGATTTCTCGCACCGCGAATTGCACCCTCAAAATTCATAACAACTGCTTTTTCTATTTTAATCATAACAACACCTTCTTATATATCAAGGTTCTGAACGGTTGATGAGTAGTCCTCTATAAACTGTCGTCTTGGTTCAACCTTGTCACCCATAAGAATTGTAAAGGTTTCATCCGCCTGGCGTGCATCCTCTAAATCAACTCTCAACATAATTCTTGTTTCGGGGTTCATAGTAGTTTCCCATAACTGTTCGGGGTTCATTTCACCAAGACCTTTGTATCTCTGTATACTTGGCTGTCTGCCCTCGCCCATCTCTTCAAGAACCTTTTTAAGTTCCGCATCGCTATATGCGTATTTGCTCACCTTGCCCCTGCTTACCTTGTAAAGAGGCGGCTGCGCAATATACACATGTCCTGCCTCGATAAGCGGACGCATAAATCTGAAGAAGAATGTCAAAAGAAGAGTTCTGATATGCGCACCATCGACATCGGCATCCGCCATAATTACGATTTTGCCGTAACGCAGCTTTTCAAGGTCAAAATCCTCACCAAAGCCTGCTCCAAGAGCGGTAATTACAGGCATCAGCTTATCGTTGCCGTAAACCTTATCAACTCTTGCCTTTTCAACATTGAGCATTTTACCCCAAAGCGGCAGGATAGCCTGAAAGCGTCTGTCCCTGCCCTGCTTTGCACTACCACCCGCAGAGTCACCCTCTACGATGTAGATTTCGGTATAGGTGTTATCCTTATCCGAGCAATCCGCAAGCTTACCGGGAAGTGATGCACTCTCTAAAGCGCCCTTTCTTCTGGTGTTTTCTCTGGCACGCTTTGCCGCCTCTCTCGCACGGGATGCGGTAAGCGCCTTGTCTACTATGATTTTTGCAATCGCAGGATTTTCTTCAAAGAATTCGGTCAGCTTTTCGTTAACCATCTTTTCAACGATTGAACGCATCTCGCTGTTACCAAGCTTTGTCTTTGTCTGTCCCTCAAACTGCGCCTCGGTAACCTTAACGCTGATTATACAAGCAAGACCTTCACGAACATCCTCGCCCTTTAAGTTATCATCATTGTCCTTTAAGAACTTATATTTTCTTGCGTAATCGTTGATAACCTTAGTGAGTGCCGCCTTAAAACCAACCTCGTGCGTTCCGCCCTCGGTTGTGTTGATGTTATTTGCAAAGCTGATAATATTCTCGGTATATCCATCGTTATACTGAAGAGCAACCTCTGCTTCGGAATTCTCCCTGACAGAGTTTACATATATAACATCCTCATGTATTGCCTCTTTATTGCGGTTTACATAGGTAACAAATTCCCTGATACCGCCCTCATAGAGCATATTTACTTCCTTTTTGTCCTCAGGAACGCCATCTCTTTCGTCACAAAGAGTAATGCTGACACCCGCATTCAAAAATGCTTGCTCTCTGAGTCTTAAAAGCAGAGTTTCAAAGTCATATACCAAATCCTCAAAAATTTCGCCGTCGGGCTTGAAATGAACCTTTGTTCCCGATTTATCGGTATCACCCGTCTGCTTTAGGGCGCCTTTACTTACGCCTCTTTCGTATTTCTGATAATAGGTATGCTCACCGTCTGATATTTCAACCTCCAAATACTCAGAAAGAGCGTTAACAACAGACGCACCAACGCCGTGCAACCCGCCCGACAGCTTATATCCGCCGCCGCCGAACTTACCGCCTGCGTGAAGTATGGTAAATACAACCTCAACCGCAGGAATACCCATCTTGGGATGAATTCCGACAGGGATTCCACGACCGTCATCGGTTACGGTGATAGAATTATCCTTTTCAATAACAACACGGATATTTTTACAATAGCCCGCAAGTGCCTCGTCAATAGAGTTATCCACTATCTCATATACAAGATGGTGAAGTCCCCTTGCCGAAGTCGAACCGATATACATACCGGGACGCTTACGCACCGCCTCAAGTCCTTCAAGTACCTGAATTTGATTGGCATCATATTCATTTTCAACCGGCATACTTGTGATATGTTCTTCTGTCATTACTATCACTCCATTTCAATTTTTCTATCTGTATTTCTCCGCTCTGCCCGCTAAGGCCTTTGAGGAGATGTTGGTTACATATACAACAGATTGTCCGTCTATCTCGCAAACCACATAGGTTCTCGGAAGCTCCTCGGACACATTTTTTACAAAGCCTTCTTCCTCCACCACACGCAAAAATTCACGAGTGTTGGCAGAAACAGACGAACTCTCAAGGTCCATAATAGCTATTATATTTGCAGTATTCACTACTGTTCCTTTGCCAAGATGTAAATACATATTTACCTCCTAAACCCTTTCGGCTTTGCCGCCTGTTACTTCTATCTGCACCGCATCCTCGGGAATGTTTATTCCCTCTAAATCTGTGCAGGTAATCAATATCTGCATATTTTCTATGCTCTTTAAAATATATTCACGCCTCGTTTTGTCAAGCTCGCTCATTATATCGTCAAGCAATAATACGGGTTTTTCGCCAACCTCTGCCGCTATAAGCTCAACCTCCGCAAGCTTTTGTGACACCACAATCGTTTTTTGCTGTCCCTGAGAGGCATAAAGTCTTGCCTCCTCATTGTTTATAAGGTATGCTATATCCTCGCGATGAGGACCGATTACCGCCTCACAAAGCTTAATTTCACGGTTTCGTGCTTCCTTTATTTTTTCGGTCAGCGTTTTTCTGACCGCATCTGAATCCATATTTCTAACATCGCCGATACAGCTTTGATACTTAATTTCAAGGTTTTCTGCACCCTTTGATATATCTTTTTGTATCTCCTGGGCTATTCTTTCGATGCGGCTTATATAAAGAGCACGATGCATTATTATATTAACCGAAACACCAATGAGCTTATCGTCAAGAATATCAAGCATTGTAAGATTTGGTTTTTCCATCCGCAAAAGTGCGTTTTTACTCTCAACTATTTTTTTAAGGTCATTGAGCGCCGCTAAATATCCCGGCTTAATCTGACTTATCAAAAAGTCTATGTTCTTGCGGCGAACCTGGGGGCCTTCTTTTACAAGCCCTAAATTTTCGGGGCCAAAATATACCACATTGAACCGCCGTACAAGCTCGCTGTTTTTGCGGATTGGAATTTCATTTATCAAAATCCGCTTTCTCTTATCCCGAAATATTTCTGCCTCTAAAATATTCTCCCTCTCGGAATCGGCAAACTCAAGTTTTATAGAGGCTTTGTTTTCGCCATGACGGATAAGCTCCGCATCCTTTCTTGCACGGTTTGACTTTCCCATCGCAAAAAAGTAGACCGCCTCTAAAATATTTGTCTTGCCTTGAGCATTGTCGCCGAATATGACAGTTACTCCCTCGCCAAAGTCAATGCGCTGACTTTCATAATTGCGAAAATCGGAAAGCTCAAGCGAAATCGCTTTCATAAGGTATCTCTCCTTTTACTCAGCGTGAAGTCTGAGAGGCAAAATCAAATACAGAAAATCATCACTGTCAGTAGGCGTAATAACAAGCGGGCGGTTAGGCTCGGTAAATTTAAGCATTACCTCCTCCTTGTCGATAGCACGAAGCGCCTCAAGCAGATAACGATTGTAAAAACCTATCTCTAAAGCCTTGTCCACAACGTCTACGGGAATATTGTCATCTACATTACCCGCAACCGTAGAACACGAAATATTAATGTTTCCGTCGCCAATGTTAAATTTAACGGGGCTCTTTACAACATCGTTTAAAATTATGAGAGATACTCTCTGGATTGAATCCATAATTCTGTCGGTAGCACACGCAAACTCAATTGAAAATTCGGGCGGAATTACGCTCTTGTAATTCATATAAGTTCCTTCGATAAGGCGTGTTACCATTTTATAATCGTCAAACATAAAGATTGCATTTCTTGATGTAGCATTTATTTTGATTTCCTCTTCGGTGTCGCCGATTATTCTGGCAAGCTCGGAAAGTGACTTCTGCGGAATTATGATTGACTTTTCTTCAAAATCATTTTCCATAGCGGTTTTGCAGATTGCCATACGGAAGCCATCGAGTGCAACCATTGTAAGTCCGTCTTTCTTAATTTCCAAAAGGCATCCGGTAAGGATTGGATTATTATCGGTTACTGCTACTGCAAATCCCGTCTTTGCAATCATATCTTTGAGAACGCCTGCCGGAAGAGTTATTGAATATTCAGGATCAACATTCGGAAGTCCCGGAAATTCCTCGCCCGAAATGCCTGCAATTTCAAATCTCGCACCGCCGCTCTTTATAAGAGTACGGTTTTTGTCACCGATTTCAACACTTACTTTACCCGGCGCAAGCGAACGGATAATGCCCGAGAGCATCTTTGCATTAAGCACAACCTCGCCCGGAGTTATAACCTCGGCATCTGCATAAGACTCGATACCAATCTCCATATCGTTACCTGTAAACCAAACTTTTCCGTCCTCGGTCGCCTTTATGTATATACCCTCAAGCACAGGGATATTACTACGGCTTGATACCGCTCTTGAAACAACCGAAACTATCTCATTTAAAACCTCTTGTTCACACAAAAATTTCATATAAAACACTCCTAAATTCAAGCATTTTCAAGTCAAAATAATATTACAATAATTATACCATAAAGGGTTTTATTTAACAAGCATTTTTTGCAAATTTTCTTGCGAAATTTTTAATTAAAAAAGCTTTTCACAAAAGCGAAAAGCCTCAATAATTTTCAATTTTCAATTGTCCACTTTCCATTAAAAAAAGCTCCCGAAAATCGGGAGCTTTTTGATGAACTTATCTTATTTGATAACTTCTGTAACAACGCCAGAACCTACTGTTCTACCACCCTCACGGATAGCGAAACGGAGACCCGGTTCGATAGCAATGTTTGTTGTAAGTTCAACATCCATTGTTACGTTGTCACCAGGCATACACATTTCTGTGCCTGCAGGAAGGTTAACTACACCTGTAACGTCAGTTGTTCTGAAATAGAACTGAGGTCTGTAGTTTGTGAAGAATGGAGTATGACGTCCACCCTCTTCCTTAGTAAGAACGTAAACTTCGCCCTTGAACTGTGTATGAGGTGTGATTGTACCTGGCTTTGCAAGAACCTGTCCTCTTTCGATTTCATCTCTTGCTACACCACGGAGAAGTGCACCGATGTTGTCACCAGCTTCTGCATAGTCAAGAAGCTTTCTGAACATCTCGATACCTGTAACAACAACTTTTCTTGATTCTTCTGAAAGACCAACGATTTCAACTTCGTCAGAAAGGTTGAGCTGACCTCTCTCAACACGGCCTGTAGCAACTGTACCACGACCTGTGATTGAGAATACATCCTCTACAGGCATCAAGAAAGGAAGATCGCTCTTTCTTTCAGGTGTAGGAATGTAGCTGTCAACTGCATCCATAAGCTCGTGGATACAAGCGTACTCAGGAGCTGAAGGATCTGTTGATGCACTTTCAAGAACCTGAAGACCTGAACCCTTAACGATGGGAATATCGTCACCGGGGAACTCATATTCTGTGAGAAGGTCTCTGATTTCCATTTCAACGAGCTCGAGAAGTTCGGGATCGTCAACCTGGTCAACCTTGTTCATGAATACAACAATGTAGGGAACGCCTACCTGACGAGAGAGAAGAATGTGCTCTCTTGTCTGGGGCATAGGACCATCTGCAGATGATACAACGAGGATAGCACCGTCCATCTGAGCAGCACCAGTGATCATGTTCTTAACATAGTCAGCGTGTCCGGGACAGTCAACGTGTGCATAGTGACGGTTGTCTGTTTCGTACTCAACGTGTGCTGTAGAGATAGTGATACCTCTTTCTCTTTCCTCAGGAGCCTTATCGATCATATCATAAGCCTCGTACTGAGCCTTACCACCCATAGCTAAAACCTTTGTGATAGCAGCGGTAAGAGTTGTTTTACCATGGTCAACGTGGCCGATTGTACCAATGTTAACATGGGGTTTGCTTCTTTCAAACTTTTCCTTTGCCATTTTAAAATTCCTCCTAAAAATTATATAGGTTTAATTAATTTCATAAAATTATTTTACTATGAAACTGAAATAATTTCAATAGTTTTTTTAAAAATTTTTAAATTAGTCTTCAGACTTGCTGCGTTCTTTGATAATCTTCTCAGCAATGCTCTTAGGCAATTCTTCGAAGTGGCTTGGTTCCATAGAATACTGACCACGGCCCTGTGTCTTTGAACGAAGGTCGGTTGCGTAACCGAACATCTCAGACAGAGGAACATGAGCGGTAATTTCCTGAGCACCAGTTCTTGCCTCCATACCCTGAATCTGACCACGGCGTGAGTTAAGGTCACCCATAACATCACCCATGTAATCTTCAGGAACATTAACAACAACTTTCATAACAGGCTCCATAATAACGGGGTTACCCTTCTTACAAGCCTCTTTCAATCCCATTGAACCGGCATTCTTAAACGCCATTTCAGATGAGTCGACTTCGTGGTATGAACCGTCAACGAGTGTACACTTAACGTCTACTACAGGGTATCCTGCAAGAACACCCGCTTCCATAGCGCCCTGAATACCTGCGTCAACTGCGGGGATATATTCCTTAGGAATAGAGCCGCCGACAATCTTGTTCTCGAATACATAACCTGCACCCGGCTCAAGAGGCTCAACATCCATAACAACGTGACCGTACTGACCTTTACCACCTGACTGTCTTGCATACTTGTGGTTAACGTGTGAAGCTGTTCTGATAGTTTCACGGTAAGAAACCTGAGGATTACCAACATTTGCTTCAACCTTAAACTCACGAAGGAGACGGTCTACGATAATTTCAAGGTGTAACTCACCCATACCTGCGATAATGGTCTGACCTGTTTCGTCATCTGTATAGGTTCTGAATGTGGGATCTTCTTCTGCAAGCTTTGCAAGAGCAATACCCATCTTTTCCTGACCTGCCTTGGTCTTAGGTTCGATAGCAACACGGATAACCGGTTCAGGGAACTCCATAGACTCAAGGATAATAGGATGCTTCTCATCACAGAGAGTATCACCTGTTGTTGTGTTCTTAAGACCAACAGCAGCTGCGATATCACCTGAATAAACGATATCGATATCTTCTCTTGTATTAGCGTGCATCTGAAGGATACGACCGATTCTCTCTTTGTTATCCTTTGTAGAGTTGTAAACGTGCGAACCACTTGAAAGTGTACCTGAGTACACACGGAAGAACGCAAGCTTACCTACAAACGGGTCGGTCATAATCTTAAATGCGAGAGCTGCAAAAGGCTCTTCGTCTGAAGAATGACGAACATCCTCTTCTTCAGTTCTTGGAATGATACCTTTGATAGCAGGTACATCAAGCGGTGACGGCATAAAGTCAACAACCGCATCAAGCATATTCTGAACACCCTTGTTTCTGTATGAAGAACCACACAAAACGGGTACCATATCGTTAGCAATAGTAGCCTTACGGATAGCCTTCTTGATTTCAGCTTCTGTTAAGTCGCCTTCTTCAAAGAATTTTTCCATAAGCTCCTCATCAGTTTCAGCAACTGCTTCTAAGAGAGCCTGACGATATTCTTCAGCCTTTGCCTGCATATCAGCAGGGATATCTTCAATTCTTTCATCCTGACCAAGCTCATCATAGTAAACATAAGCTTTCATCTGGATAAGGTCAATAAGTCCCTTAAAGTCATCCTCTGAGCCGATTGGCAACTGGATGGGAACTGCATTACACTTAAGACGGTCTTTCATCATAGACACAACATTGTAAAAATCTGCACCCATAATGTCCATCTTGTTTACATATACCATTCTCGGTACCTGATACTTATCAGCCTGACGCCAAACGGTTTCAGACTGAGGCTCAACGCCGCCCTTAGCACAAAGAACAGTTACACTACCATCGAGTACACGGAGTGAACGCTCAACCTCAACTGTGAAGTCAACGTGTCCGGGAGTATCAATGATGTTAACTCTGTGGTTTTTCCACTGTGCAGTAGTAGCAGCAGAAGTAATGGTAATACCACGCTCAGCTTCCTGCTCCATCCAGTCCATCTGTGATGCACCTTCGTGGGTTTCACCAATCTTGTGGATACGACCTGTGTAGAACAAGATACGCTCTGTGGTAGTAGTCTTACCGGCATCAATGTGAGCCATGATACCTATATTTCTGGTTTTCTCTAATGAAAACGCTCTGCCCATAGTTTTCTCCTTTCGCAATGAATCATTGCATAGTAGGTTTATTGCAGATAATCTGCAAATATTTCAAATTAATTTTGGGTTTTTGCGAAGTAATTTTGAGGTAATTTGCTTGTGCAGACACACCGAAAGTTACTCCAACCCTTCTGTTTGGGATTTTACGCAGTGAATTTTGAGATATTTTGTTTTTGCAGACACACGAGCTATATCAAGATATGCAAGTGTGTCGAGGAAACAAAATAGCCAAAATTACCAAGTAAAATTTACCAGCGGTAGTGAGCGAATGCCTTATTCGCTTCAGCCATCTTGTGTGTATCTTCCTTCTTCTTGAAGGCACCACCTGTGCTGTTGATTGCATCCATCAATTCATTTGCAAGACGCTCTGCCATAGTTCTTTCAGATCTCTTTCTTGAGAACATGGTTATCCAACGAAGACCGAGTGTTTCGCGTCTGTCAGGTCTAACCTCAATCGGAACCTGATAGTTAGCACCACCTACACGGCGAGCTTTAACTTCGAGAACCGGCATTACACAGTTCATAGCTTCTTCAAATACCTCAACCGGATCCTTACCGGTCTTTTCCTTTATGATATCGAATGCATCATAAACAATTTTCTGGGCTACGCCCTTCTTTCCGTCGAGCATGATGTTGTTGATGAGTCTTGTAACAGTCTTGCTGTTGTACAAAGGATCAGGCAAAACATCACGACGAGCAATATGACCTCTTCTTGGCACTTTTCTTCCCCTCCTTCTCTAGGTTTATACACCATTAAGGTACTCAACGAACATAATTGTCCGCTGTCGTGCATATAGGTCAAAGAATATTTTTAGAACATATATGCACATCATTTTTTAAATTGGTTTACTTAGGACGCTTTGCGCCGTACTTAGATCTGCTCTGCATACGCTTATCAACGCCTGATGTATCAAGTGTACCACGGATAATGTGATAACGCACACCAGGAAGGTCCTTAATTCTACCACCACGAATCATAACAACGCTATGTTCCTGTAAGTTGTGGCCGATACCCGGAATATATGCAGATACCTCGATTCCATTTGTAAGCTTTACTCTGGCAACCTTACGGAGCGCTGAGTTAGGCTTTTTAGGAGTCATAGTTCTTACCGAAGTACAAACACCTCTCTTCTGCGGAGAAGCCTGATCGGTAAGCTGGCTCTTCTGGGTGTTAAGTCCTTTTAAAAGAGCAGGAGCTGTTGATTTCTTTTCAACTGTAGCTCTACCTTTTCTGACCAATTGGTTAAATGTTGGCAATATGTTCACCTCCATACATATAGATTTTATATATAAAAACACGAATGTGCTTTTACCGAAAGTTATTTAAGGATTGCAGCTGCTGCACAAGGCACCTCAATGTGTGCCGCCTTTGCAAGCTCTTTTCTGGTCATCCCAAGGACAATTTCAATATCCTTTTCCCTGCAAAGTTCAATGATAGGTTCTATAAGCGTAACATCCGCATCCGATGCCACATAGACAACCGATGCAAGTCCGCTTTTTACAACCGCTTTAGTTTGTTTAATGCCTGCAACCTTATTTGAAGAATTTAGCCTTTCCATAAAAATCCGCATCCTTCTCCATTTTCACTATTAACTATCGTAGTTTACCACATTTTTCTCCCTTTGTCAAGCACTTTTTCTGCAATTTTAAGCGGCGCAGGAAAACCTGTGCCGCTCTTTTAATTTCCGAGTTGTATTTCGGAGCTGTCTACCGGATTGCTCTCGGTAAGCTCTGCCTGTTTTTGTTGCTTATACGCCGCCCATTCTTCAGGGCTTTTACTTAAAAAGACATCTTTTACAAGTTCTTTTGTGGCTTCCTCATCATAAATATACCACCATACACCGCTTATATAGCGAGCCTCGCCCGGAAGCTGATACGCTTCTATGTTTTGCAAATCCAATCGCTGAGCAAGTGAGATGTGTTTTTTTGATGTCATTTCACGGATTGAATAATTTGTTTCGATGTTTTTTGAGATTGCCTCGAACAAATCATCAGCCTTTGAGATATATTGCGGCTTTGCCTTTTGCCGAACAAACTCTTTTACAAATTCCTGCTGCCAATACTGTCTGCCTATATCACCAAGAGCATATTCGCCGGGAGCGCTTCCGCCATTATTGTGACGGAACCTCACGAAATCATGTGCCGCCTGACCATCTAAATGCTGAAAGCCTTTTTTAAGGTGTATATGCAAATTCTGTACGGGGTCGTCATAGTTCATATTATAAGGAACATCAAAATCAACGCCGTCTACTGCATCAATTATATCCTTAAAGCCATCAACATTAACCGTTGCAAAATAGTGTATTGGAAGTCCCGTCATCTGCTTTACCATAGAAATAAGCAATTCTTCGGGTTCTTCGTATTTGTTATTTCTAACTCCTTCGAGCCCGATACCCATAGCAGCGTTTATCTTCTGCCTTGTGTAGCCCTTGGGCTTTATCATAGTATCTCTGGGAACGGACAATATGCTGATTCTGTTTGAATATCCGTCAACCGACAGAAGCATAATTGTATCGCTTCGGGTTCCACCCTTGTCGGTGCCGATAATCAAAAAATTGATTACATCAGTATTAGCTTCTTCAAGCCCGATAACAAATTTTTGTTTGCCGATTGCTGTTTTACTTATAGTTTGAGCCGCAAATACTCCGAGTACAGCTGACAGCATAGTCGCTACAACAAGGATTGTCACGGTAACTGTTTTACATAATTTATTCATAGTGATTAAGTCCTTTTCATTTTTGAAATCACCTTGATATTATATACTATTTGCGAGAATTTTGTCAATGAGTTATCTGTAATGTTTATTATTTGTTAACTTCCTGAAATAAATACAAAAACTCCGCAGAAAAATTTCTGCGGAGTTTGGAAAAACTAGTCTACCAACTCAAGTATTGCCATTTCTGCAGCATCGCCGCGTCTTGGACCTATCTTGATAACTCTGGTGTAACCACCTTTTCTTTCAGCAAACTTAGGTGCGATTTCATCAAAGAGCTTTGTAACAACATCTCTCTTTGTGATAAAGCTAAGTGCCTGTCTTTTTGTGTGAAGTGTATTGGTTTTTCCGAGTGTAACCATCTTTTCAGCGAGCTTCTGAACTTCCTTTGCGCGTGTCAAAGTAGTTTCAATTCTGCCTGCTTCAAGGAAAGATGTAGTCATGCTTCTGAGCATTGCTATTCTCTGGTCAGTCGGTCTGCCAAGCTTTCTCTGGTGTGCCATATTATCACCTCATTTTCTAAATTCTAAATTTAATGGTCATTATTCGTCTTTAGACAAGGATAAATCCATTGCCTCCAGCTTTGCGATTACCTCTTCGAGTGATTTTCTACCAAGGTTTCTGACCTTCATCATATCGTTCTCGGACTTAGCTGTAAGGTCCTGAACAGTGTTGATACCTGCACGCTTTAAGCAGTTGTAAGAACGAACAGAAAGGTCAAGCTCTTCGATAGTAGTTTCTAAAACTTTTTCTTTCTTGCTCTCTTCTTTTTCAATCATAATTTCAGCGTTCTTAGCATCATCAGATAAATCTACAAACAAGCTCATATGTTCGCTGATAATCTTTGCTGCAAGGCTTACGGATTCAGACGGAGTAATAGTTCCGTCGGTCCAAACCTCAAGCACAAGCTTATCATAGTCGGTAACATTACCTACACGGGTATTTTCAACTGTGTAGTTTACCTTGCGAACAGGAGTGTAAATCGAATCGGTAGCGATTACGCCGATAGCAGGCTGCAGAGTCTGCTTGTTACGATCCGATGAAACATAGCCGCGTCCTGAACCGAGTGTGATTTCCATAAAGAGCTTTGCATCCTCGTTAAGAGTTGCGATGTGCAAATCCTCGTTTATGATTTCAACATCCGAATCGTGCTTTATATCTCTTGCGCAGATTTCGCCAGCGCCCTCGTGGTTGATATAAATTGTTTTCGGAGCATCGGAATGGAGCTTAATAGCTAAATTCTTAATGTTGAGTATAATCTCAGTAACATCTTCTTTTACACCGGGAACAGTTGAAAACTCGTGCAAAACTCCATCAATTTTAACTGATGTAGCAGCAACACCCGGGAGAGAAGATAACAACATTCTTCTGAGAGAGTTACCCAAAGTTGTACCATAACCTCTCTCCAGAGGCTCAACAACAAACTTGCCGTATTTGTTATCCTCAGATACTTCCTGACATTCAATTTTTGGCTTTTCGATTTCTATCATTGTCAGCCCTCCTATACTAATAAAGCAATCTGCTTTACAGCAATTTATTATTTACTGTAGTACTCAACAATCATATGCTCCTGAATTGGCATATCGATATCTTCACGAGCAGCGAGTGCAATAACTTTGCCCTCTAAAGTATCTCTGTTCATATCGAGCCACTTTGGAACAATTCTGCTTTCGGTTGATGCAAGGATTGCATCAAACTTAGAGCTCTGACGGCTCTTCTCGCGAACTGCGATAACATCGCCGGGCTTTACAAGGTATGAAGGAATGTTTACCTTTTTACCATTTACTGTAAAGTGAGCGTGTGAAACGAGCTGTCTAGCCTCAGGTCTTGATGTTGCAAGACCGAGCTTATAAACTACATTATCAAGTCTGCTCTCTAAGATTGTGAGCAGGTTTTCACCTGTAACGCCTTCCATTTTGTTAGCCATCTCAAAGTAGTGTGCAAACTGACCTTCCAAGATGCCGTATGCGCGTCTAACCTTCTGTTTTTCACGGAGCTGAGAACCGTATTCAGAAAGCTTACGGCGTCCCTGACCGTGCTGACCAGGTGCATATGCACGACGATCTACTGCGCACTTGCCGGTGTAACATCTGTCACCCTTTAAGAATAACTTCTGACCTTCGCGTCTGCAGATTCTGCAAACAGATTCAGTATATCTTGCCATAAATTTTCACCTCCGTAATTATACACGTCTTCTCTTCGGCGGTCTACAACCGTTGTGGGGAATAGGTGTAACGTCCTTAATCATATTAACTTCAAGTCCTGCAACCTGAAGTGCACGAATTGCTGCCTCACGACCTGAGCCGGGGCCTTTTACATAAACTTCAACATACTTTAAGCCGTGTTCCATAGCTGCCTTTGCTGCGGTTTCTGCCGCCATCTGTGCAGCGAACGGAGTGCTCTTTCTTGAACCTCTGAATCCGAGGCCACCTGCTGATGCCCAAGAAATTGCGTTTCCGGCTACATCTGTAATTGTAACAATGGTGTTATTAAATGTAGATTTGATATGTGCTGCGCCGCGCTCAATATTCTTTTTCTCTCTGCGACGACGAGTTCTCTTAACTGCCTTTGCCATTGTATTTTTCACCTCCTGAAAATACGAATATCTGTACCTTTAAACAGAAAAATTTCAATAATTCATTTTTAGAAATAACTGGTAGTGACTGCAAAAGCAGAATTATTTCTTCTTATTTGCGATGGTCTTCTTAGGTCCCTTACGAGTTCTTGCGTTTGTCTTTGAACGCTGACCTCTAACCGGCAAATTCTTTCTGTGACGAAGACCGCGATAGCAGTTAATCTCCATCAAACGCTTAATGTCAAGAGCGATATCTCTTCTCAAATCACCCTCTACGCTATACTTATCAATCTCCGCTCTGAGCTTTGATACATCATCTTCTGAAAGATCCTTTACTCTGATGTCAGGATTGATACCTGTTGCTTCAAGAATTTTCTTAGAAGTAGAAAGACCGATACCAAAGATATAGGTAAGACCTATTTCAACTCTCTTATCGTTCGGTAAATCTACACCTGCGATACGTGCCATAATTTTTCACCTCCATTGATTTTAGAAAAAACAAGGAGCAGAATTTCACCCGCTAAACGCGGAATCAGCTTAAAAGTAATTTTGGTTCATAAGCCTGACCCTGCCCCAAAATGAACCTTGCTTAACCCTGCTTCTGCTTGTGACGAGGATTCTCGCAAATTACCATAATTTTGCCTTTTCTTCTGATAATTTTACACTTCTCACAAATAGGTTTTACTGAAGGTTGTACTTTCATATTCCTTCACCTCCTAAAGTTGACTCGTCCGCTGTACATACTACCAGACATAGAGCGAACCATATAATAATATCACAACTTTTGTCAAGTGTCAAGTAGTTTTGTGAAATTTATTTAAAGAACTACTTTGTCACTGTCCTGCTGTGTTTCAAATTTTATTTCCTCATCCGAAAGGCTTTGAGAAAATAATTTTATCTTATCGGCTATCCGTATTTTTTCATTATCTGTTACGGGTGTTGGCTGATAATTGTTCCTTGTAGTTACCGAAGAAATACTGCATGGAACTACTTTATAATCCTCGCCCGTAAGATGTCCGTCAGTAAAGGTAAAGGTCTGACTTATAAGCATTGTGTCTTTATCCCTTGGGTTCTGGTTTCCGCCGAAGCAGAAGTTACCCATACTATAAGCTATAAGCTTGTCCTTATACCGCTCTATCCCTTGAAGAACATGGGGGTGATGCCCGATAACCACATCTGCACCTAAGTCAATGGCTTTATGCGCAAGCGCTATCTGGTCGGCTGTAGGATAATTCTTCCCCTCTATGCCCCAATGGATTTCTACTATTTTAAGTTGTGCATCCTTAACCTGCTCCATAGCCTTAGGTAAATTTCCCTCTGCCGAGCCGTTTAATGCATACAAACCGATAAGCCCGACTTTAATCCCTTTTACATCAACAATTCGGGTATTTAAATTTTCAAACCATATAATGCCCGCATTTTCAAGATATGTACGGGTATCGGCAAGGCTTACCTCTCCATAATCTCTGCTATGATTATTTGCAAGAGTTACTGCCTCAACCGAGCCTTGCTTTAAAATCTCTGTATATTCGGGCTTTCCTCTGAATGCAAACGTCTTTTGTTCTCTTACGCCTCTGTCGGTGAGCGTTCCCTCAAAATTCACGATGGTTAAATCGTCGGTTGCAAAATAGGGTTGAACATTTTTAAAGAAATAGCTGTAATCCTTATTCTGATTTTCGACCTCAACGGGCAAAGTTATACCTCCAAATGATACATCTGTGCCAAGAGTGCAGTCACCTGCATATGTAATTGTAATTTGAGTTTCTTCTATTATATTAACAGGCTCTGTAAATGCAACCTCCTGAATTTGCGGTATACTGCATCCGCAAAGAAGCGTCGTTATCAATATTGCTATTATTTTCTTCATATTCAAACCTCCTTTGACAATAATAGGGCTGTATCACACAGCCCTATCATATTATTTCGCTCTCCATGTAATTCTGCCTTTTGTAAGGTCGTAAGGTGAAATCTCAACTGTTACCTTATCGCCGGGCAAAATTCTGATAAAGTGCATTCTGAGCTTTCCAGAAATGTGCGCCAAAATCTGGTGACCATTCTCAAGCTCTACCTTAAACATCGCATTAGGCAATGCCTCAAGGACAGTACCCTCTATCTCAAGCATATCTTCCTTTGACATATCTACACCTCCGCTATCAGATTTGTCAGCCGCTTTATCTCCCGTCTGACATTTGCATCCACCGCAAAGAGCGGCAGATTATTTATTAAATCGCTGTGAAAACCCGTTGCTTCCACATGCTTATTTTTCTTCATCTTTTTGTTATGAGCTTTTCTGCGCTTTCCGTCGCAAATCATAACCATACCATTCTCTGCCTCAAGCACAATAAAATATTCGCCTTTATCGTGTCCGCACAGAGATTTTACCAAATCGCCCGCCTTAAACATCTTTACGCCTCCTGCTCGGGAAGTGTCAAAAGATACGGAGCGCCATTTGTAATAAGTACACTGTTCTCATAATGAGCAGTGAGTCCGCCGTCTTTGGTTATTACAGTCCAGTTATTGTCCGCCACATAAACCTGATGGTCAAACTGACAAACCATAGGCTCGATAGCCAGACACATACCCGCTCTCATACGAATACCTCTTGCACCCGATACATAGTTGGGCACTTCAGGGTCCTCGTGAAGCTCAGCTCCTATGCCGTGACCGCAATATTTGCGAAGAACAGAAAATCCGTTTTTCTCTACATATTTCTGGATTGCCTTTGATATATCGCCTATGCGATAGCCCTCTTTAACATACTGCAATCCCTCAAAAAAGCTCTGCTTTGTTACATCAATAAGCCTTTGTGCTTCCTCTGAAATTTTCCCTACACCAAAGGTTCTTGCCGCATCGCCGTTGTAGCCCTTATAACAAGCACCAACATCTATGCTGACAAGGTCCCCCTCTTTAAGAGGTATATCGTTTGGAAAGCCGTGAATGATTTCGTCATTCACACTCGCACATACACTTGCAGGAAAACCGCCGTAACCTTTGAACGAAGGCGTAGCGCCCTGGCTTTTAATGTAATCCTCAGCAATTTTATTAAGCTCGGCAGTAGTAACCCCTACCTTTACGGCAGCTTCAACTGCGCAGAGTGCGCCATAGGTTATTCTGCCCGCAATCTTCATCTTTTCGATTTCGGATTTTGATTTTATAGTTACCATTTATTTACCTCTTAAGCGCCTTAAGAATTTCTGCCGTAGTTTCTTCTATAGAGTCTTTTCCGTACGCTGATATAACCATATCCCTCTTTTTGTAAAAATCAATAAGAGGTTCTGTTTGATTGTGATAAACCTCAAGTCTGCTCTTTACTGTTTCGGGCTTGTCGTCCTTACGGGTAACAAGCTCACCGCCACACTTATCACATACGCCGTCTTTCTCAGGCTTATTATGAACGGTGTGATAGGTAGCTGCACATTTACTGCACTCAAGTCTTCCCGAAAGTCTTTCTATTATTGTTTCATCCTTAACAACGAGATTTAAAACTGTATCAATTTTTATGTCCGATTTCTCAAGAGCTTCTGCCTGAGCAATAGTTCTCGGAAAACCGTCAAGTATGAAACCGTTTTTACAATCCTCTTCTGCAAGGCGGGCATCCATTACCTTAATCATAACATCATCAGGAATAAGATTTCCGTTGTCTATATATTTTTTCGCAAGTAAACCAAGCTCTGTTTCTTCCTTGATATTCTTTCTGAGCATAGCACCCGTCGAAATCGTGGGAATATTATAGTGCTCGCTCAATATCTCTGCCTGTGTGCCCTTTCCGGCACCGGGCGCCGCCAATAATATAAGTCGCATTAGAAAATAACTTCCTTTCAGTTTATTCCGTATAAACGGATAGAGCAGAAGCTTCCCTAATATTTTCCAAGGGAGTTTCTACTCTTCCGTAAACGAAGGCGATTAAATCGCCTATATTGACTTTATTCCAAGAATCCTTTGTAATGACGCATAAGCATCTGAGATTCAAGGCTCTTAACTGTCTCAAGAGCAACACCAACTACGATAAGAAGTGATGTACCACCGATTGAGAAGTTTCTGATGTTGAGTCCGAGATTCATAAATATCGGGAGAATAGCAATCAAGCCAAGGAAGATTGCACCTGCAAGAGTAATTCTTGATAAAACTCTTGCAATATAATCCGATGTTGGCTTTCCGGGACGGATACCCGGTATAAATCCGCCGTTCTTCTTCATATTGTTAGACATTTCTATGGGGTTAAACTGTATAGTTGTATAGAAATATGTGAAGAAGATAATCAGCAAGAAGTAAAGCACTGCATAAATCCAGGACTGTCCTGAAAATACATACAGGAATTTTCCCCAGAAGCCCGGTGTATCTGCATTAACACCGAAGAAGCTTGCTATAGTTCCAGGGAATGCCATTATGGACATTGCAAAGATAACGGGGATAACGCCTGCACTGTTTACCTTTACAGGAATGTGTGTGCTCTGTCCGCCATACATCTTTCTGCCAACAACACGCTTTGAATACTGTACAGGAATACGACGCTCTGCGTCTGTAATCCATACAACAAATGCAACAACCACGATTACCAATACAACTAAAGCGATAGCCATAATCCAGTTGATTTCACCATTCTGAATGTAATTATAGAGTGATGTAATCGCACTTGGAATGCCTGATACGATACCTGCAAAAATTATGAGAGAGATACCGTTACCTACGCCCTTTTCGGTAATCTGTTCACCAAGCCACATCAAGAATGCAGTACCTGCAGATAAGGTTATAACGATTATAGCCGCTGAACCAAATCCGGGAGTTGTAACTGCACCGTAGCTCTTTAAAAGGAAATAAAGACCAACTGCCTGAATAAGAGCAAGTACAACAGTTGCATATCTCTGTATCTGAGCGATAATCTTTCTTCCCTCTTCGCCCTGCTTCTGAAGTCTTTCAAGAGCAGGAATTGCTACGCACAAAAGCTGCATAATAATTGATGCGTTGATATATGGTGTAATACCCATTGCGAAAATTGTTGCCTGCTGAAGCGCACCACCCGACATAATATCGAGGAAACCAAACATTGAGTTGTTAGCTGCAAAAAGCTGACTCATTGCAGTAGGGTCAAGACTTGGTACGGGAATCCATGAACCAAGTCTGAATACTACCAACATAATGAATGTATAGATAAGCTTCTTTCTGAGGTCTTCAATTTTCCAGGCATTTCTGATTGTTTCAAACATCTTATACCACCTCAGCCTTTCCGCCGGCAGCTTCTATTTTTTCTGCCGCAGTTTTACTAAATCTCTTAGCTTTTACTGTAAGCTTCTTCTCAAGCTCACCACGACCAAGAATAACTATTCCGTCGCAAATCTTAGAGATGATACCTGCCTCCTTCAATACCTCAGCTGTAACCTCTGTGCCGTTTTCAAGCTTGTTAAGCTGCTCAACATTGATGGAAACGTATTCCTTTGCAAAAATGTTAGTAAATCCACGCTTAGGTAATCTTCTGTAAATAGGCATCTGACCGCCTTCGAAGCCCGGACGTACACCGCCGCCGCTACGAGCGTTCTGACCCTTGTGTCCTCTGCCTGCAGTCTTTCCGTTACCGCTTGCGTGACCTCTACCTACTCTGAAAGCTTTCTTTTTAGAGCCCTCGCTTGGAGATAATTCATGAAGTTTCATTGAGTCCACCTCCTCCTTTTTTATCAAAAATTAGTTTTATGGACATTTAGTCCAAGCATAACAAATTAAATTATTCGGATACTTCTACCAAGTGCTTAACCTTGAAAATCATTCCTCTTATCTGAGCGTTGTCAGGCTTTTCAACAGTCTGACCGATTTTCTTAAGACCAAGTGCCTCAATAGTTGCAATCTGGTCCTTTTTGCATCCGATTGTACTTTTCTTCAAAGTAACATTGATAGTACTAGCCATGGGATAAATCCTCCTGTCTTATTTTTTAATTAACCAAGGATCTCTGCCGGCTTCTTACCTCTGAGCTGAGCAACCTCTTCAACACTCTTGAGTGATGCCAGACCCTCTATTGTTGCTGCTACAACATTCTTAGGATTGTTGCTGCGCAGACACTTTGTTCTAATATCTCTGATACCTGCAAGTTCGAGTACGGCACGCGCAGGACCACCTGCGATAACACCGGTACCTTCTGCAGCAGGCTTTAAGAGTACACGACCTGCACCATATTCACCGATAATTTCGTGAGGAATTGTGCTCTTAACCATAGGAACGGTAATCATATTCTTCTTTGCAGCTTCAATTCCCTTACGAATTGCATCAGGAATTTCTGCTGCCTTACCCATACCGCAACCTACGTGGCCATTGCCGTCACCGACTACAACCAATGCACTGAAACGGAATGTAGTACCACCCTTTACAACCTTTGCAACACGGTTAAGATGAACTACTTTTTCTTGTAAATCCAGTGTATCAGCAGCGATTCGGGGCTGCTTTTTGGTTCTTTCACCTTTCTCTGCCATTTATGTTTCACCTCTTTCAAACTAATTAGAATTTGAGTCCGTTTTCACGCGCACCGGCTGCAAGCTCTGCAACTCTGCCGTGATAAACATATCCGCCTCTGTCAAATACAACTTCGGAAATACCTGCTTCAAGTGCACGCTTTGCGATAAGCGCACCTACTGCTTTTGCAGCATCCTTGTTGCCGCCGTAGTTTGCTTTGAGTTCTGCATCAAGTGTAGAAGCAGAAACCAATGTCTTACCGGCAGTATCATCAATGATCTGAGCGTATATGTTCTTAAGACTTCTGTATACACACAGTCTTGGAGTTTCAGCAGTACCCGAAACCTTTTTACGAACTCTTGCGTGTCTTGCGAGTCTTGATACATTACTATTTGTCTTTTTAATCATTAAATTTACACCTCCTGACGGTTAACTACTTCTTAGAACCGGCTTTACCTTCCTTACGTCTGATGTATTCGCCAACATACTTAATACCCTTGCCCTTATACGGTTCGGGAGGTCTCTTTTCGCGAACATTTGCTGCGAACTGACCAACCTTCTGCTTGTCAGGACCTGAGATAATAATCTGGTTAGGCTGGGGAACATCGATTGTAATTCCGTCGATTTCTTCCATCTCTACCTGATGTGAATAACCAAGGTTTAATACAAGCTTGTTGCCCTGTTTTGCCGCTCTGTAACCAACACCGTTGATTTCGAGTTCCTTTTTGTAACCCTCAGATACGCCTACAACCATGTTATTTAAAAGTGTTCTTGTAAGACCGTGAAGTGCTCTGTGCTCTTTCACATCCGAAGGACGCTTTACTTCAATAACATTGCCATTCTGTTCTATAATCATATCCTGTGCGAGCTGCTTTTTAAGCTCACCCTTAGGACCCTTTACGGTAACTTCATTGTTTGCGCCAACTGTAACGGTAACACCTGCTGCTACCTCAATCGGCATCTTTCCTATACGAGACAATGAGTTCTCCTCCTTTCTTACCGAATAATAGTCTTACCAAATAAATGCTAATACTTCTCCGCCTACATTCTGACGGCGTGCTTCCTTATCAGTCATAATACCCTTTGAAGTAGAGATGATTGCAATACCCAAACCTTTTAAAACCTTGGGGAGCTCATCCTTTGACGCATAAGCACGAAGACCAGGCTTTGATACTCTCTTAAGACCTGTTAATACCTTCTGCTTGTTTTCTGCGTACTTTAAGGTAATACGGATTATACCCTGAATACCATCTTCGATGATTTCAACATCCTTTACATAACCTTCCTGAAGCAAAATGTCAGCAATAGCTTTTTTCATATTTGAAGCGGGAATATCAACAGTTGTATGTCTTGCATTATTGGCATTTCTTATTCTTGTCAACATATCCGCTATTGGATCTGTTATATGCATATTTCTAACCTCCTTTTTATCGGACTTGAAGCCGGTTTGACCGTCCGTGACATCTCCTGTCGGTCACCTTGCCTCTTTTTTATTAAATATTTCAGCTTACCAAGACGCTTTCTTAACGCCCGGAATCTGACCCTTGTAAGCAAGCTCACGGAAGCAAATTCTGCAGATGCCGAACTTACGAAGGTAAGCGTGGGGTCTGCCACAGATTTTACATCTGTTGTATTCACGAGTTGAATACTTCTGCTTTCTCTGCTGCTTTACAACCATAGATTTCTTAGCCATAAGCTTTTAATCCTCCTTAGACTTATTTCGTAAACGGTGCACCCATCAAAGCAAGTAATTCTCTTGCCTCTTCATCTGTTTTAGCAGTTGTAACAAAGATGATGTCCATTCCACGAATCTTGTCAATCTTATCATAATCTATTTCAGGGAAGATAAGCTGCTCTTTGATACCGAGAGCATAGTTGCCTCTGCCGTCAAAAGAGTTAGGGTTAATTCCTCTGAAGTCACGAACACGCGGGAGTGCCGCATTGAAGAGTCTGTCAACAAACTCATACATCTTCGCGCCTCTTAAAGTAACCTTGCAGCCGATATTCATTCCTTCTCTGACTTTAAATGTAGCGACAGACTTACGAGCCTTTGTGATAACAGGCTTCTGACCTGTAATTAAACCTAAGTCATTCGCTGCACTCTCAACAGCCTTTGAATTTTCTCTTGCATCACCAACGCCCATGTTGATAACAACCTTGTCAAGCTTTGGAATCTGCATAACGCTCTTATAGCTGTACTTTGTCATCAAAGCGTCCTTGATTTCTTTTGTGTATCTCTCTTCAAGTCTCATTTAGAGTGAATCCTCCTTCCTTAAATTTTATTAAAATGTTTCGCCGCACTTCTTGCAGTAACGCACATGTGTTCCGTCTTCCAAAACCTTGCGTCCTACTCTGGTTGCAGCATTGCACTTTGCGCAAACATTCATAACCTTGCTTGCATATATAGGTGTTTCCTGCTTGATGATACCGCCTACTTCACCCATTTTTCTGGGCTTCTTGTGCTTGGTAGCCATCGAAACACCCTCAACTATAACCGTGCGCTTTTCAGGGTTAACAGATAAAACCTTACCCTTTTTGCCCTTGTCCTTACCGGACAGAACAACTACCTGATCGCCGGTCTTGATGTGCATCTTGATAGCCATTTCTTTTCCTCCTATCTTAATATAAAGGACTCATATCTTAAAAGATATTTATAACTTATGTTGTTTCTTAGAGTACCTCAGGAGCAAGTGACAAAATCTTCATATAGTCCTTATCTCTGAGTTCTCTTGCAACTGGGCCGAATATACGAGTGCCTCTTGGTGTCTTATCGTCTTTGATGATAACTGCTGCGTTTTCATCAAATCTGATCTGTGAACCGTCTGCTCTCTTTACGCCCTTAACGCTTCTAACGATAACAGCTTTAACAACATCACCTTTTTTAACAGCACCGCCGGGCGTTGCTTTTTTAACAGATGCGATTATTACATCACCGATGTTGCCGTAGCGTCTGAAAGAACCGCCCATAACACGGATACAAAGAATTTCCTTTGCGCCGCTGTTGTCAGCAACCTTCAAAATAGTCTGCTGTTGTACCATAACGGATTTCCTCCTATCTTATTTCGCTTAAAAACGATTGTATAGTATAGCTTATTTCGCTTTCTCAACGATTTCAACTACACGCCATCTCTTGTCCTTGGAAAGAGGTCTGGTTTCCATAACTCTTACCTTGTCGCCGATGCCGCAAGCATTCTCCTCGTCATGAGCCTTAAGCTTGTAGGTGCGCTTAATAACCTTATCATAAAGCTTATGCTTTACGTTTTCCTTAATAGCAACTACGATTGTTTTATCCATCTTGTCGCTGATAACCTCACCGACACGGGTTTTACGATAATTACGTTCACTCATTACCTACACCTCCTACGCATTCTGGCTTGTGTTAATTCCAAGCTCTTTTTCTTTGAGGACGGTCTTTACCTTTGCGATATCCTTTTTAACGCTCTTAATTCTAACCGGATTTTCAAGCTGGTTGGTAGCGTTCTGGAAACGAAGGTTAAAGAGTTCTTCCTTTAAGTCCTTGATTTTATCTTTAAGCTCCTGCGTTGAAAGGTCTCTAATATCCTGTATTTTCATTAACTATCACCTTCCGTTTCTTGGTCTGCCTTTTTAACAAACTTACATTTTACAGGCAACTTATGCATAGCAAGACGAAGTGCCTCTCTTGCAACTTCTTCTGATACGCCGCCGATTTCAAACATAACTCTGCCGGGCTTTACCACTGCAACCCAGTACTCAGGTGAACCTTTACCTGAACCCATTCGAGTTTCAGCAGGCTTTGCTGTGATGGGCTTGTCTGGGAATATCTTTATCCATACCTGACCGCCTCTCTTTGTGTAACGAGTCATAGCTACACGGGCAGCCTCTATCTGATTACTTGTTATCCACGCTGCAGACTGCGCCTGAAGACCGAACTCACCGTAAACAACTGTGTTGCCGCGATGTGCTGCACCCTTCATTCTTCCGCGCTGCTGCTTTCTGCGCTTAACTCTCTTTGGTGATAACATTATTTTCTGCCTCCTTCCTTGGCAGCTCTCTTTGCGGGCTTTTCTTCCATCTTTCTGCCCTCGGCAAGGATTTCACCTTTGTAAATCCAAACCTTTACACCAAGCTTACCATAAGTGGTGTTAGCTTCGGTGAAGCCATAGTCGATGTCCGCTCTGAGTGTCTGCAGAGGAATAGTACCCTCGTGGTACTGCTCTGTTCTTGCGATTTCTGCGCCGCCTACACGACCTGCAACATAAGTTTTGATACCTTTAGCACCAAACTTCATTGTACGGCCCATGCACTGCTTCATAGCCTTTCTGAATGAAATACGACGCTCAAGCTGTGATGCGATGTTTTCCGCAACAAGCTGTGCACTCAAGTCAGGATTTTTAATCTCGATTACATTTAAGATAACAGTCTTGCCAGTCATCTTCTCAAGATCCTTCTTGAGCTTTTCTATCTCGCTTCCGCCCTTACCGATAACGAGTCCGGGCTTACCTGCGTGGATAGAAACGCGAACTTTGTTCGCAAATTTTTCAATTTCAATTTTAGCAACTCCGGCCTGGAATAACTTGTTCTTTAAGAACACTCTGAGGTTGTAGTCCTCTACAAGACTGTCGCCGAAGCTCTTCTTGTCAGCAAACCATCTTGAGTCCCAATCCTTGATAATACCAACTCTGAGACCGTGTGGATTAACTTTCTGACCCATAATTTTACCTCCTATCCTATTCCTTCTCCTGAAGTTTCAATGTGATATGACTTGTTTTTTTGTTAATTCTGAAGGCTCTGCCCTGCGCTCTTGCCTGAATTCTCTTAAGCGTAGGACCCTGGTCTGCATATACCTCTGAAACATAGAGCTTTTCAACATTCATATTGAAGTTGTTCTCTGCGTTTGCGATAGCAGACTTGAGCAGCTTCTCTACAACCGGGCTTGCAGCCTTGGGTGTATTTCTTAAAATTCCGATCGCTTCGCCAACAGGCTTGTTTCTTATAAGGTCGATTACTACGCGAACCTTACGAGGTGCGATGCGGACATGAGTAACTTTTGCTACTGCTTCCATCTCTGTGCAGCTCCTTTCATCTGAATAAAAACTGATTTACCAACTATTTACTGGTCTTTGCACCGGCATGACCTTTGTAGGTTCTGGTGGGAGCAAACTCACCGAGCTTGTGTCCTACCATATCCTCTGATACATATACCGGAACGTGCTTTCTTCCGTCATATACTGCAATGGTGTGTCCAACCATTTCAGGAAATATCGTGGAAGCTCTTGACCATGTCTTTAAAACGACTTTCTCGTTCTTCTCATTCATCGCAACTATTCTGGCAAGCAGTTTAGCATCGACGAAAGGTCCTTTTTTAATACTTCTTCCCATACGAATATCCCTCCTTATCTAGCGTTTCGTCTCTTAACAATAAACTTGTTGGACTTCTTCTTCTTATCTCTGGTCTTGTAACCAAGTGCAGGTTTACCCCAAGGAGTAACAGGACTTGGCATACCGATAGGTGACTTACCTTCACCACCACCGTGAGGATGGTCGTTCGGGTTCATAACAACACCACGAACGGTAGGTCTAAAGCCCATATGACGCTTTCTGCCGGCCTTACCGATGTTGATGTTTTCGTGGTCGGTGTTACCTACCTGACCGATGGTTGCACGGCAATCAAGTCTTACCATACGAACCTCGCCGGATGGAAGTCTTACCTGTGCGTAACCGTTCTCCTTAGCCATAAGCTGAGCAGTGTTACCCGCACTTCTTACCATCTGACCGCCCTTGCCGGGATTTAACTCAATGTTATAAATGAGTGTACCAACAGGGATATCCTTAATTTCCATTGCGTTACCGGGCTTAATGTCTGCGCCGGTACCTGATACTACTACATCACCCTTTTTAAGACCAACAGGTGCGATGATGTATGTCTTTACGCCGTCTTCATACTGAAGAAGTGCGATGTTTGCGCTTCTGTTAGGATCGTACTCAACAGACATTACTGTTGCGTTCATTCCGTCCTTATTACGCTTAAAATCAATTACTCTGTATTTTCTCTTAGCGCCGCCGCCACGGTGTCTGACTGTTATTCTGCCGTTTGCGTTACGTCCTGCCTTGCTGTGAAGGGGACGAAGGAGAGATTTCTCAGGTGCAACCTTATCAATCTCTTCAAATGTAGAAACAGTCATCTGACGCAGCGAAGGTGTAGTAGGATTATATTTCTTAATTCCCATTTTTAAATCTCCTTATCTGCAAATTTTAGATTGCTGTGACTTAAGCCTCAAAAAGCTCGATTGTCTTGCTGCCTTCCTTGAGCTTAACAACTGCCTTTTTCCAGTCAGCACGCTTTCCTGAGAACACGCCCTGTCTTTTTGGCTTGCCGTCATAGTTCATGGTTGTAACCTTCTCAACTTCAACCTTGAAGATTTCTTCAACAGCCTTTTTAATTTCAATCTTGTTTGCGTTTTTTGCAACCTCAAAGGTGTACTTTCTGTCCGCAACCTGATCCATACTCTGTTCTGTGATTATAGGTCTTTTAATAATATCGTAAGCTAACATTATGCGTACACCTCCTCAAGTTTTGTTACAGCATCCTTTAAGATGATGCATTTTGTGTGATTTAATACTTCGTAGGTATTGATTGCACCAACATAAGTTGTATCAACACCCTTGATGTTTCTTGCTGAAAGAACTACATTCTTGTCATTTTCAGGAAGCACGATGAGTGCTTTCTCTGTAACATTTAAGTTCTTTAAAAGCTGAGCAACCTGCTTTGTCTTAACCTCAGGAGCTTCAAATGATTCAAGTACGATAATCTCGTTGTCAAGAACCTTAGAGCTGAGTGCAGACTTAAGTGCAAGTCTTCTTACTTTCTTATTAAGGGTGTATCTGTAATCTCTGGGCTTAGGACCTAAAGCTACGCCGCCGCCAACCCACTGAGGAGCTCTTATGCTACCCTGTCTTGCACGGCCTGTACCCTTCTGACGCCAAGGCTTGATACCGCCGCCGCTTACCTCTGTGCGGGTTTTGGTGCTCTGTGTGCCCTGTCTTTGATTTGCTAAGTAGTTAACAACTACTTCGTGCATTACGTCGCTTCTTACAGTCGCTCCGAATACACTTTCATTTAAATCCATACTGCCGACTACTTTACCGTCAGCATTATAAATATCTACTGTAGGCATTCTCTATTTCCTCCTCTCTCTGTGGCTTAAGCGTTTGCCTTAACTGCGTTTTTCACAACAAGCAATCCGCCCTTAGGTCCGGGAACCGAACCCTTAACCAACAGAAGATTGCGTTCTGTATCTACCTTCACCAAGTCAAGGTTCTGAATAGTAACGGTATCCACACCATAGTGACCGGGAAGCTTCTTACCTTTAAATACTCTTGACGGGTCTGAACAAGCACCAAGAGAACCTGGACCTCTGTGGTAGTGGCTACCGTGAGTCATAGGACCTCTGTGAGTTCCCCATCTCTTGATTGTACCTGCATAACCGTGACCTTTGCTTGTGCCTGTAACATCAAGTACATCGCCATCTGCAAACTGGTCAACTGAGAGTACATCTCCAACATTTAATTCTCCAGCGTTATCAAGCTTAAATTCCTTGAGGTAACGCTTTACGGGAACGCCTGCTTTTGCAAAGTGTCCCTTTTCAGGTTTGTTTGATCTCTTTTCCTTCTTGTCAGCAAAACCTACCTGAACAGCTGTGTAGCCGTCAACTTCTACGGTCTTTTTCTGAACAACAGGACAAGGACCTGCCTCTATAACCGTAACTGGTACAAGATTGCCGTCCTCAGTGAAGATCTGGGTCATTCCGATTTTCTTACCCAAAATTGCCTTTTTCATTTTTATCCTCCTATTTTTACACAGGCATCGATTCGCTTTTTGAACTTACCTGCGGGTTATTGGTTGACTTTCGCCAACATGACCAAAATAATTTTTTACTAATAATAATGTAGATTAAAGCTTAATCTCGATGTCAACACCTGCAGGCAAATCTAAATGCTTAAGTGCATCGATTGTCTTGTTTGTTGGACCGAGAACATCAATAAGTCTTTTGTGAGTTCTGAGTTCGAACTGCTCACGGCTGTCCTTATACTTATGAACCGCTCTCAAGATGGTTACTACTTCCTTTTTAGTAGGAAGAGGAATCGGACCCGATACCTTTGAACCTGTTCTCTTAGCTGTTTCAACAATCTTAGCGGCGCTCTGGTCGATAAGATTGTGGTCATAAGCCTTTAATCTGATTCTGATTTTCTCTGCTGCCATGCTTATACCCTCCTTAAAATAATAAGTTTACACTGTGCCGGGCGTTTCGCACAGCCCCAAAATGAAACCCGAAACCGACAAATCCCTTGTGGGACAACGGTTCGGGACATACAAACGCAAATTTACACAAACGGCATCAGCATACTGCCGTTTTTGCACAAATAAGTCTGTATTCTGATAGAAAGTGTGACCTTTCCGCCCGTTTTTCTAAACCGGACAATCTCCTCCGAAATTCCCGAAACCCGCAGTTTTACTGCGTTTTCGCCACCTCCGGAATCATCGTATGTCTTTGTCACGCTTAATTATTATACTACCTTTTGTTACTCTTGTCAAGTACTTTTTTTCGTGGCACTCTTTGACACTTTTTCTTCCTATATAATAACAACGCAGACGAAAATAAAAACAAAGGAGTGATTAAATGTCATTTTGGTATGATTTAAAACAAAAAGCATATTCAACTGACAGAAACAACAGTTGGCTAAAAGCCTACGCCGACAGAATTGTATCTCTGCTCAAGGGCGAGATAAACGCAACACTTACCTCTCATTTTTCGGGAGAAGCAAACAGACATCTTGCAAAGGATATCGATACAGAACGCGGAACCACAGTCGAGCAGGCGTTTGAAGTCGAAAGAATTACGAGACAAACGGTTGATGAGGGCAACAATAAAAAAATTGTGCAGGAAATAAACGATAGAATTGCAGGTGATAATAATCTTTCAGAGCGTATATCAAATGAGACTGCCGAAAGATTATCCGCTGACTCTGCTCTTACATCGTCACTTTCAGCCGAAACTGCCGCAAGAGAAGCTGCTGACACCGAGATAAACATCAAGGTTGCCCAGATATTATCAGCAAGCCCCATCAATGTTCCGACTCTTGCCGAGGTTTGTCCCGACGGCACCCCTATCGGTTCTGATGCCTGGACAGGAACAGGGTTCTTCTGCAAAAGCGACGGCAGTAAATACACTGTAAACACAAATGTCGCCTCTGTTTCTGGCTTTAACCGATTTTGTTTAAGACCAACAGACGTTCTTCCCCGTTGGAGAAGCTGGACTCCCTACCTTGATTATCAGGGTGTTTCTTACGAATTTTTCTATTCAGAGGTTCGTGGTGTTTATGAAACGCTTATTCCTTCAAGCACAATGACACCTCAGGGAATAGTTTCGGCTATTCGTTGGGAGTTCCATCCGCCTACTCTTCTCAATTACGGGAAAATATCAAACCTATTCGGATATTATAAAACAGATGCAGACCGAGTTCTGTCAGTACGCCCCGAATTCTTTTTCCGCAATTCCTCAGGATTTATAGAGGATATTGATAAAACCATACTTACATATTTCATCTCAAATTTATATACCCTTGCCAACGGTTCAATCGCCGTTGCCGATATGGATTGGGTAAGGGGTGCAATCTATGTACTTACGGTTGATACTTCATACATAGGCCAGCCTGCAAGCTCGGCAAGTCTTGTACAAGTCAACAATGCATACCAGAGCCTTGCTGCTATGGCTATCGAAACCTGTGATAATTTCTAAAAAATGACTGAGCTATTGCTCAGTCATTTCTTCGTTTTCTTGTTTTTTAGGTTTATTAAACTTAAACTCACCTAATTTATAGGTATCAAATCTGACATTCTCGCCATCTTCAAACTTAACCTTTATCTCGCCTTTTAATGTTGCTACATCTACGACAACACCTCTGCCGTCGGGTGTTTCAACCGTCATTCCCTTATTAGGCATTTTTTTAAGCATATCCTCATAAGCGTTTTGCTCATACTGCAGACAACACATAAGTCTGCCGCATGTTCCCGATATTTTGGTGGGGTTAAGAGACAATCCCTGCTCTTTTGCCATTTTAATAGATACGGGGTGAAAATCGTCTAAGAATGTTCCGCAACAAAGATACCTTCCGCAAATGCCGTAGCTGCCAAGCTGACGCGCCTCGTCACGAACACCAATCTGTCGAAGCTCTATACGGGTGTGGAACACACTTGCAAGGGATTTTACAAGTTCCCTGAAATCTATTCTGCCGTCTGCGGTAAAATAGAACAGAATTTTGCTTCTGTCAAAGGTATATTCAACATCCACAAGCTTCATCTCGATTTTATGCTCGCGGATTTTCTCGTTAGCAATTATAAATGCTTCTTTTTCTTTTTCTTTATTCTCTTTTATACGCTTAAAATCCTCTTCGGTTGCAATCCTGATAATCGGCTTTAACGGCTGAACTATCTCGGATTCATCTACCTCTTTGTTGGCAACCACTACATGACCTAGCTCTACACCCCTTGCAGTTTCTACCAATATCTGTGTGCCAACACTGAGTTTTTTGCCCTTTGGATTAAAGTAATAAATTTTACCTGCACTGTTAAAGCGCACTCCTATAATTTCTACCATGTATTTCCTCCCACAATTCCGTTGCCATACACGAAACGGCAATCGGATAATTTGCATTTCTGTTTATAATACGCATATACTTTACGGCTATCTCGCAGAGCCTGAACGCAGCCTCTTTTGTGACCGAAAGAGAAAACTTTTTGATTTTCTCCTCTATATCCGCATTCTCGATGCCAAAAGCACCCATTTTTATATTCAAAACATCCCTTGAAAATCCCGAAATAATATCAAGAATAATACTGCAGGATGATTTGTTCTGTTTTAAAAATTTGATAAAATCGTATACTGACTTGCTTCCGCCTGTCTGAATACTCATAAGCTGTTTTATTGTCTGTTCTCTTAACTCTATTGCTTCCTCGTCATCCGAAAGCTTCAACGCCTTACCGATACTTCCACCGCTCATCACCGAGAGCGTTTTTGTTTTTTCTCTCTCAACGCCTTTTTTAATCAGGTATTCTTCAACCAAGCTATTTTCAAGAGGTGAAAGCCTTACCCTTGTTGCCCTTGACAATATTGTCGGCAAAAAAGCATTAGAATTTTTTGCTATCAATATAATAGTAGAATAAAGCGGCGGTTCTTCAAACACCTTAAGCAAGCTGTTCTGTGCGGGAGCCTGCATAGTATCCGCATCAGGTATAATATACACCTTTTTGTCGGACATATACGGCTTTATATAAACATCCGCTTTCATTGCACGAATTGTATCTATCAAAACATTTGTCTGCTTTTTTGAAGAATCATAAAGCTCATTCGTAACGATAGTTATATCGGGATTATTTTCGGCAGATGCACCGCCCGTTACTTCCTCTGCAAAGGCTTTGGCAAGAGTGAGTCTGCCAACACCCTCGTTTCCCTCAAATATATAGGCGTGTCCTACCCGCTTTGTATTTATTGAGTTTTCAAGCAACGCCTTAACGCTGTTGTGTCCAACAACATCCTTCATTGCCACGGCAGGACACCTCCTCTAGCAAATTACAGTTATTTCGCTGCAAACATTGTTTTCTGTTATATAATCAATAACCGCTTCGTCTATTTTTTGTCCGGGTATTGCAATCGCCGCACCCGGCGGGCAAGCAGATATAACCTCTGCGCAAATTCTGCCCAAACTTTCTTTTACCAAAACTCTCTCTGTCTGTTTCTGAAAAGCATCACAAGGCAACAAATCAAGATGTATCTGCGGGATAATCTTATTTTCCCCTTTTTCAGACTCTTTCTTATTTAATCTTATGAGCGCCTTTGCAAGCTTTTTAATTTCTCTGTTCGTGTTTGCAACGCTTGGTATAAACACCACATAGCGAAAATCAGACATTTCTGCATATATACCAAACTCGTGCAATAATTCTTCTGCTCTGTGACCGCTGATTTTCGTATACTGAAAATCAGCAACAATTCGTGTTTTGTCATCGCAATCCAAAAACCTTATTTTAGTTTTTGCACTTACCTCTGCCTTTAATTTATCAATATTTAAAATCAGCTCGTCAAGCTTTCTTTCGCCCGATGTTCTCATATATTCTGCTGCCTCATCAAGAGAGGTCATAAGCATATACGAGGGGCTTGTGCTTTGAAGCATATTAAGGCAGGTCATAATTCGTTGCTTATCAAGCTTCGTATTTTTTCCGATATGGAGATACGAAGACTGTCCCAAGGCGGGCAGAGTCTTATGTGCACTCTGGATGCAAACATCTGCGCCCATAGAAAGTGCCGTTTCGGGCAATTTATCGTTGAATGCAAAATGTGCACCGTGTGCTTCGTCAACTATCAGAAATCTGTCACCAAGCGCCTCTTTAATTCCCTTTATATCCGAAACAATACCGTAGTAGGTGGGACTTGTGATTATCATTCCTTTAATATCGGGGTTTTCAGCAATGGCATCAATAACCGCCTGCTTTGAAATTCCTGAATATACTCCGTTTTCAAAATCCCGAACTAAAAATACAGGTTCAATTCCCCCGAGCACAACCGCATCAAAAACCGAGCGGTGACACATTCTGTCAATAAGCAGTTTTTCACCGCTGTTTAATGAGCCTAATATTGCCGCCCTTATCCCAAGACTTGAGCCGCCCGTCAAAAAGCAGGTCTGCTCTGCGCCGAAAATTTTCGCACACGCCTCTTGTGCCTCTTTCAAAACCCCATCGGGATTTTGAAGATTATCCGTACCCGAAAGCTCGGTTACATCAATATCAAATGCGTTTTTTGCAAAATAAGCACCAATTCCCCGACCATTTTTATGGCCGGGGATATGCATACTTATTTTTTCTTTTTTTCTGAATTTTTTAAGCTCTCTTAAAAGGCTCATTTTAGAACTTTATACCATTTCTGATATACTCTACCAAATCGTCAATCTTAACTCTTTCCTGCTCCATAGAGTCACGGTGACGGATTGTTACACTGTTATCCTCTTCCGACTCAAAGTCGTATGTGATACAGAAAGGTGTACCAATCTCGTCCTGACGGCGATAACGCTTACCGATACTGCCTGCCTCATCATATTCGCACATAAATTCTGAAGCAATCTTAGCATATACTTCTTTTGCACCGTCTGCAAGCTTCTTTGAAAGTGGCAGAACTGCCGCCTTAATAGGTGCAAGTGCGGGGTGAAGATGCATAACAACTCTTACATCGTTCTTTTCTGCATCAACTACCTCTTCATCATAAGCCTCAACTAAAAATGCAAGAGCAACTCTGTCTGCACCAAGTGACGGCTCAACGCAGTAAGGTGTATATTTTTCGCCCGTTTCGGGATCGGTATATTCAAGCTTTTCACCACTGTGGTTGCTGTGCTGCTTTAAGTCAAAATCGGTTCTGTCCGCAATACCCCAAAGCTCACCCCAACCAAACGGGAACATAAATTCAATATCAGTTGTTGCGTTGCTGTAATGCGAAAGCTCTTCGGGGTCATGGTCACGCATCTTGATATTTTCTTCTGCTATATTTAATGAAAGCAAGAAGTTCTTGCAGTAATCTTTCCAGTAAGCAAACCACTCAAGGTCGGTGCCGGGCTTACAGAAGAATTCAAGCTCCATCTGCTCAAACTCACGGGTTCTGAAGATAAAGTTACCGGGAGTTATCTCGTTTCTGAAAGATTTACCAACCTGACCTATGCCGAAAGGAATTTTCTTTCTTGATGTACGCTGAACATTCTTAAAGTTTACAAAGATACCCTGTGCAGTTTCGGGGCGGAGGAAAATCTCGTTCTGGCTGTCCTCGGTAACGCCCTGGAATGTTTTAAACATAAGGTTAAACTTACGAATATCTGTAAAGTTATGCTTACCGCATTCGGGACATGCAATGTTATTTTCCTTGATATATTCCATCATTTTAGCATCTGACCAACCGTCTGCAGATACACCTGCGGCATCCTCTATAAGCTTGTCCGCTCTGAAACGCGCCTTACATTCCTTACAATCCATAAGCGGATCAGAAAATCCGCCAACATGGCCTGATGCAACCCAAGTCTGCGGGTTCATTAAAATTGCGGCATCAAGACCTACATTATAAGGACTTTCCTGGATAAACTTCTTCCACCACGCTCTTTTTACATTGTTTTTGAATTCAACGCCTAAGGGGCCGTAGTCCCATGTGTTTGCAAGACCGCCGTAAATCTCGGAGCCTGCATATATATAACCTCTGCCCTTACAGAGCGCTACTATTTTTTCCATTGTTTTTTCTGTGTTTTTCATAAGTTCTCACCTTTCGTTTAAAAAACTATATTCTATTATAATATAAGCTTTAATTAAATTCAAGTATTATTTCATTTCAAATATTCTGTGAATAAATAATGCAACCTCTATGCGTGTAGCATTACCTTGCGGATTGATGGTATTATCGCCGTAACCGCTCATAAGTCCTGCGGCAATACACGCAGACATTGCCTCACGCGCATAAAAATCAATACTGTCCGCATCCTTAAACTGATTTAAGTTAGCAGTGTTTGGTATGCTGGTTACTATTCCCTCTTTAGCCAAAACTCTGTATGCAAGAGTCGCCATATCCTGTCTTTTTACAAGCGCATCGGGATCGAATTTGTTATCACCCACACCGCTTGCGATGCCCAGTTCCTTTGCCATACCGATTTCGTTATAGTAATATGCTCCCTCGTATACATCGTCAAAGTTGTTATCAAACTTAGCAGTCTTACCTAAAGCACGAAGAAGCAGAACAGTGTTATCCGCTCTTGTGATATTGGTATCGGGCGCAAACTCGGTTTCGCTTATTCCCCTGATTATTCCTCGTGAGGCAAGGTCATTGACCGAATCCATCGCCCACCAATATTCGTTCATATCGGTAAATTTATTTGTATAGTTCGGGTCAGGTTCTGTTAAAGCACCCGAAAGCGGCTCGCCCATAGCCTCTACCGCATCTTCATACACCTTGGTATTAAGCTCTTTCATAAGCTTATATATCGAATTATTTTCTATAAAATCGTTGTAGGTAAAGCAACAATATCCGTCTATTTCGGGATTGCTTCTGCCGTCTGTAATGTGGGTTTTAAGTTCGTTTGTGCCGTTTTCGCCCGACCATGCGGGAGTCGCCTCTGTTGTGGTTCTGTATGCGCCTTCGCCTATATAAAGCTTTACATCTGTGCCCGAAACCACATCCGACCACCAATTACAAAGAACGGTATAATCCGCAGGCTCATAGCCGATATTCCAATAAATCTGAGGCATTATATAGTCAACCCAACCGTTTTTAACCCACGCTCTTGAATCTGCATAGATTTTTGAATATGAGCCTCCGCCGTTTGTGTCGCTTCCCTCTGCCATTTCGGACTTATTCGCCCAGATGCCTCGGGGGCTTATGCCAAACTGAATATCCTTATCTATCTTATGAAGTCTTTCATCAAGAGTCTTTACTAATTTATCTACATTTGCTCTTCGCCAGTTGTCCTTATCAGGATACTGCTCTTTATAAAAAGAATATGTAGTATCATCGTTAAATTCACCATCGGGGTAGAAATAATCGTCTAAATGAATTCCGTCAACATCGTAATTTTGAACGATTTCCTCTGCGCCCTTTACGATTAACTCAATTGCCGCACTGTCGCCCGGATTATAATACATTTTTCCGTTTGAGTCGGTAAGTATAAGTCCGGGATTTTGAGTTGCAGGGTTATTCTCTGAAAGCGTTTCATTTTTGCCCGCCGTAATTCTGTAAGGATTTATCCATGCGTGAAGCTCTATTCCTCTTTTATGCGCCTCTGCTACCGCAAATTCAAGCGGGTCAAAGTTGTCATCGGGTGCAACACCCTGCTTGCCTGTAAGATACCTTGACCACGGGAAAATGTCGGACTTATAAAATGCATCCGAGCAAGGCCTTACCTGAAAAAATACTGCATTAAAGCCCATATCGGCGCAGTTATCAAGAATTTGAATCATCTCATTCTTTAACGCCGACACATTTTTTGTCGGTGTTGATGGATAGTCAATGTTTGAAACAGTTGACACCCACACTCCCCGAAGCTCAGTTTTCTCTGCGTTTACCTCTGACGGAACATAAAATGCCGAAACCGACACCGCCGCACAAAGCAACAACAGTAATACTCTTAAAGAAAATGTGTGTTTCATAGTTAGAACTCCTTTTCTATACCAAAAAACCTTTTTGCATTTTGATTTGTAATACGAGTTAATTCTTCGTAGCTTACCTCTTTTATCTCTGCCATTTTGCGTGCAACAAACTCGACATAACCGCTGAAGTTTCGCTCGCCTCTGTGAGGCTCGGGCGCCATATACGGAGCATCCGTTTCAATCATAAGCCTGTCAAGCGGGATAACCTTAAGCGCCTCTATTGCACGGCGGGCATTTTTAAAGGTAATAACCCCGGTGAATGAAATCATCATTCCGAGTGCCAAAATTTCTCTGGCGGTTTCGGCACTTCCCGAAAAGCAATGCACAACGCCGTTTACCTTTTTCCTTGATTTTAATATTTCAAGGCAGTCACCTCTTGACTCTCTGTCGTGGATGACCACAGGCATTTTAAGCTCCTCTGCTAAAGACAGCTGACGGATGAACCATTTTTTCTGAACCTCGGCATTTTCGCCGTCGTCATAGTGATAGTCAAGTCCAATCTCGCCGATTGCCACAACCTTTTTGTTTTGAGCAAGCTCTTTAAGCTTTAAAAGGTCATCCTCTGTCATATCCTTTGCATAATGCGGATGAACCCCAACCGTTGCGTAGGCAAAGTCATATTCTTCTGCAATTTTGACAGAATCGTAAGACCCTTTCATATCCGCCCCTATGTTTATTATGTTGCTGACGCCAAAGTCTTTAAGACTTTTAAGTACGGCATCTCTGTCATTATCAAACTGCTCATCATCGAAATGAGCGTGTGTATCAAAAAGCATTTTTATCTCCTATTTTAAGATATTTTCCATATCTTTTTTTGCCGACTCCAGAGCAGTCTGTGCCTCGCTCTTATCTTTGCCGCACATCATACAATATACCTTTATCTTAGGCTCGGTTCCTGACGGACGGATAACAAAGTTGTTATTATCCTCAAGCTCTAAATATATTACATCGGATTTAGGAAGCAGAATTTCCTCTGTCTTACCGCTTTCAAGCTCGGTGCGCTTTGAAACAGAATAATCTCTTACCGCAATCACTTTTTTACCGCCGATTTCTGCGGGAGTGTTGCTTCTGATATTCTTCATAACCGCCTGAATTTTAGAAAGCCCGTCCATTCCCTCCATTGTAACGGAGATGGTTTCTTCAATATAGCATCCGTATTTTTTATAGATATTCTCCATCTGCTCAAAGAGCGACATTCCTTTTTCCTGATAATACAATGCCATCTCTGCAATGAGCATAGTGGAAACCACAGCATCCTTATCCCTTGCATATGTTCCCTTAAGGTATCCATAGCTTTCTTCAAAGCCAAAGAGGTATGTGCCAACACCCGTCTGAACAGACTCCTTGATTTTTTCGCCAATGAACTTAAAGCCGGTTAAAACTTCCTTCATTTCAATACCGTAGTTTTTGCATATCGCCTCGATTATATTGGTTGAAACTATCGTCTTTACCACATAGCCGTCTGCAGGAATTTCGCCACGCTCTTTAAGGCTTGACAAAATATATTCACAAAGGAGCGCTCCCACCTGATTTCCGGTAAGGGTATCGTATTCGCCGTTATTCTTTTTTACAATTATACCGACACGGTCAGCATCGGGGTCAGTGCCAATAATCAAATCTGCACCGCATTTTTTTGCATAACCGATTGCGATTTCAAAGCCTTCTTTGTTTTCGGGGTTAGGAGATGCAACTGTCGGGAAGTTACCGTCTGGCATTTCCTGCTCCTTTACAACTATAACATTGTTAAATCCCATACGCTTTAAAATCTTGCGCACGGGTTTGTTGCCGCTGCCATGAAATGGCGTATATACAAATGTAAGAGAATCCCCTTTTTCTTTTATGAGTTCAGGGTTTATGGACTGTGCCGCAACGCAATCAAGATAAGCGTTTTCTACTTCCTCGCCAAGCATTATGATTTTGCCGTTCTTAACCGCCTCGTCAAAATCGCAGGTCTTAACCCCTGTGAATAAATCTGTCTTTTGGATTTCATCAAGCACAATTTCTGCAAGTTCGGGATTAAGCTGGGCACCGTCTGCGCCGTAAACCTTGTAACCGTTATATTTTGCAGGATTATGGCTTGCAGTAACTACAACGCCCGCAGTAGTTTTAAGATATCCCACTGTGAAAGAAAGCATTGGAACAGGCTTTAATTCTTCAAAAATATAAACCTTAATTCCGTTAGCCGCAAGACAAGCTGCCGCAGTTTTTGCAAATTCATCAGATTTGATACGGCTATCATAAGCGATTGCAACACTTACGCCGTCAGCTGAACCATTAGTCTTGATAAGCTGATTTGCAAGTCCCTGAGTCGCCTGACCTACAACATATTTGTTCATTCGGTTAGGTCCTGCGCCTATCACGCCTCTTAAGCCGGCTGTACCAAATTCCAGCGTTTTATAAAAACGCTCCTCGATTTCTTTTTCGTTGTTCTTTATTGAATTAAGCTCATCAACTGTTTCAGTATCTGCACAGTTTATCCATCTTTCGTATTCCTGCTTGTAATCCATACATTTATCTCCTTTTGCCAAAATGATATAATTTTCTTATTATATTATACTATTAAATCACTTTAAATACAACCCCTTTATGCGCAAAATTTGCTTTTAAAGGATTGATTTTTTTAGTAAACTTTGATATAATAATTTTGCGGAAATTCAAAGCATGGCGACAACAAAGTTGTCAATTCATCAAAAAGGAGCAGTATTATGAAAATTGCAATTGGAAGCGACCACGGCGGTGTAAACCACAAAGCTTATATAGAAAGCTATTTAAAAGAAAAAGGTCACGAATTTACAGACTTTGGAACAGAGCCTGATGTTCCTGCAGATTATCCCGATATAGCAGAAAAGGTGGCTCTTGCTGTAAGAGATAACGACTTCGATTGCGGAATTTTAATCTGCGGCACAGGAATTGGGGTAAGTATTGCCGCAAACAAAATTTCGGGCATTCGCGCAGCACATGTTACTGATACATATAGTGCAAAAATGGCAAAGCAACACAATGATGCGCAAATTATCTGTATAGGAGAAAGAATTACGGGATGCGACCTTGCGATAGAGATAGTTGATGCATATTTGGCGCAAGAACATCTTGGCGGACGCCACGCCCGCAGAGTTGAAAAAATAATGAATTTAGAAAAGGATTTCTGATAAATCAGAAATCCTTTTTCAGCATTTTGCGTATTTTTTTAAACGCAGCATCCTCGCCATGCTCTGCAAGAGTTAAAAGCAAATCCTCTAAAATTTCGGAGGTTTCGGGGTGGATAAATCTGTTTTCCTTACCCCTTAAAAAATATTCTATGGGATGCCAGTCGGTATATTCTTCGCGTTTGTATATTTTGCTTGCCGCCACTCTGTCACAAAACATCTCGGCAATATATTTTTCGGGCATAGGAACGGGCGAAAGCTTTTTGGTATGCGGATTATAGTCAGTCCAATACTCAAAGTGATGGCGATTTCTGCCCTTGTGGTGAAGCCACGCCGCAGAATAGCCAAATATTTCTCTCTCTGTTTCATTAGGGCTTCTGTCGCCGCAGAAATATTTTGCTCCCGCTATAAATTCAGCAGGTGTATACTTTGACAAATCGTGAAAAAGTCCCTGCCACAAAATGCCCGCTTTTTTACTGTGCCTTATAACTGCGTGGCGATGCCTTGTGACAGTTTTAAAATGTCCGTATGCTTTTTTTAAAGAAAGTGCCATATCAAAAATTCCTTTCTCTGTTACTATTCCCACTTTACCAGAAATTAAAAAGAACGGACAAGCACTGCCCGTTCTTATTTTTATTACTCAGCCTCGTTCTCAGGTGTAACTTCTGCCTGGATGTCGCCCTCGTTAGCACTCTGAAGCTGTTCAGCAGTTGCAATAATGTTGCCCTCTGCATCTACGAGATTTCCGTTCTCATCAAGAGTTGCTTCAATCTGCTCGCCTGCATTTTCTTCTGTTGCAACCTCTTCCTGAGCAACGGGTTCTTCAGGCTGGCTCTGCTTAACTGCGCTTGCAGTAAGTATAAGCGAGCTTACTACGAAGAGAACTGCCAAAACTGCGGTAGCCTTTTTAAGTACAGCGTCGATTGTTCTGCCCTTGTTCTTGCCGAAGAATGTTTCAGCGCCGCCGGCGATTGCACCCGATAAACCCTGCTGCTTGCCGTGCTGCATAAGAACTGTAGCGATAAGAGCTACTGAAATTACTACATGAATTATTACTAAAGCTATATTCATTTTGTTTCCTCCTAAAATATGTTAACCTAAATGTTCAGCATCAAGTATTCTAACATAATTATCTAAATTTTTCAAGTACTTTTTGAAATATTTTTTAAGAATGTATTATTTTGTAACCTACGGGCGCAATTTCGATTAAAATACGCTCCTTTTCAGGTATGATGCCGCTTAAATCAACCTCGACCGCCTTTGTTTCAAAGCTTCGGTTGACCGCACAGATTGCAAATTCCTCGCCCGCCTTCTTGCCAAACACATCCCTGCCATCCTGAAAATATCTTACAAATACAAATACATCGCCCTTAGCATAAAGCGTTTTATAATACCCTTTTTTCAAAACATTGAGCGAATTTCTAAGCTCGCCTAAATATCTGTACTCGGACAAAAGCTCCATATCCATTCGGCGCCACGCAAACGGAGCACGATTGTAAGGGTCCTTGCCGCCCTGCATACCGATTTCATCACCGTAATAAATTGACGGAACGCCCATATAGGTCATCTGCATAAAAGCCGCACACTTGAGTCTGTAAGTTGCAAGCGCCTCCATACCCGATTCAAGCTGATTATCTCTGCAGTCCTCACCCATCTGACCGAATAATGATTTTATCCTCATAGTATCGTGAGTGCCAATATGGTTCATAAGCGAATAAAGCGTGCAGGTCGGATAATTTTCTGCAATCGACATAAGGTTTCGGTTCATTACTTCAGCATCAATATGTCCCATCAAGAACGCCGTTACATTATCACGGAACGGATAATTCATAACGCTGTCAAGCTCGTCACCGAGCAGATATTCTCTCTGTCTGTCATACGCCACCTTATTTGATGCATCCTCCCATACCTCTCCTATAACTACGGCATCGGGATTTACTTTTTTTACTTCTTCTCTTAAAATTTTAATAAATTCATCAGGAAGCTCATCCGCAACATCAAGCCTCCAGCCTGATGCACCGAGTTTTATCCATTTTTTGATGACCGAATTTTCGTCCCTCAAAATATAGTTAAGATAATCCTCGTTCATCTCGTTGACATTGGGAAGATTGGTGCATCCCCACCAGCTCTCGTAGCCGTTTGCACCAAACTGATACCAGCTTCGGTAGGGCGAATTTACATCGTTATACGCACCGCCCTCGCCATAGTTTTTGTATTTGTTAAAATACACGCTGTCTGCACCCGTATGGCTGAAAACTCCGTCAAGAATTATGCGTATATCAAGTTCCTTTGCCTTACTGCAAAGCTCTTTAAAATCGTTCTCGTCGCCAAACATCGGGTCGATTTCCATATAATTTGCGGTGTCGTATTTATGGTTTGAATACGCATCAAAAATGGGGTTTAAGTATATCACCCCAACACCGAGCGACTTGATGTAGGGCAATTTTTTAATAATTCCCTTTAAATTACCGCCGTAAAAATCGTTGCACGCAGGGCCGTTTTCAAACGGATGTCTGTTAAACGAAAACGGCTCATAGGTATTGTAGTGGATGATGTATTCATCTCTTTTTTTGTATATGGCGCCGTTTTCGTGCTCGCCGAAAAATCTGTCGGGAAAAATCTGATACATAATTCTTCCGCAAAACCAATCGGGAGTCGTGTAATTTTCGTCATACACAGTAATCTGATAGGCTCTGTCCATACTGTCGCTGCATTTTCCGATACCGCCAAGTCCGTCGGCATTTATATACCAAATTCTTTTTTCGGGAGTATCAACCGCAAAGCAATACCAGAAAAGGCAAGGCTTATCGGGCATAACAACGGTAGCCTCGTACGCTTCTCTTTTTTCCATTCTGATAAAGTTTTCTTCGCCGTCTTTGTTGGTATAAAGATATACTGAAACAGCATTAAGGCCTGATGCAACATCAAGCCTTAATGTAACAGATGTATTTGTTTTTACCGCCCCGAAGGGACTGCGATATTTTATATCCTGAGAGTTATGAAAAATCATATTACACTCCTTTATTAAGCTTCCTCTGTCTTAATGCGGTGCACCGTTGTAAGTCCTATTCTGTGCTCGCTTACCTGATTTACTCTTATGTTAAAGCCGTCAAATGTGATTTCGGGGCGTGAACCGTCTTCGGGTATCGAGCCAAGCTCTGCGATAATAAGACCGCCAAATGTATTTGCCTCCAAATCCTCGGGAATATCCATCGAAAGTTCCTCAGCAACATCTTTTATCGGTGCACTGCCGTAAATCTGCCAGGTGTCTGCTGAAATACGAAGTATCTCCTTTGGAACATCATCATCTGCACCAAGCTCACCCACAAGCTGTTCCACAAGGTCAATAAGTGTTATTATTCCGCACAGACCGCCATACTCATCAAGCACAACCGCAAGTCGTTGATTTTCACGGCGCATTCTGTGAAAGAGAGTATCTGCCCCAACCGTGTTGGGAACAAAATACGGCGGATTTACCGCATTTTTAAATATATTCTCTTTGGTTTTATCCTTAAGTCTGAAGAAATCTCTCGCATCAAGAACGCCGATTACATCATCCTCGCTCTCGCCACAGACAAGGTATCTTGTAAAGCGCTTTCCATGTATGGTTTCTTCCCACTTTTCAACCTCGTCATCCTCCCAGAGAATTGTCACCTCTGTTCTGTGAGTTGCAATATCTTCAGCGGTTAAATCGTCAAACTCAAAAACATTTTTAATGAATTCCTGCTCTTCCTGGTCGATAACGCCCTTTTCACCGCCCGCATCTACGAGCATACGGATTTCTTCTTCGGTTACCTCTTCTTCGTCGGCATCAGGGTCAATTCCCATAGCTTTTAAAAGCAGATTGGTAGAAAAGGTGAGCAAAGAAACTATGGGCGCAAAAATCTTTGCCAAAAACGATACGGGTGCCGATACCGAAAGCGCAATCTTTTCGGATTTGCGCATAGCCATACGCTTTGGCACAAGCTCGCCGAAAACAAGAGTTATATACGACAATATCAGCGTTATAAAAACAACCGCAATACTGTCAATGGTAGCGGGCGGAAGCTTTACCCCGAGCGCTATAACCCAATTTACAATATAATCGGAAAAGTTTTCTGCCGCAAACGCACTGCCCAAAAATCCCGAAAGAGTGATTACCACCTGAATGGTTGCTAAAAATTTAGCAGGATTTTTAGTAAGTCTGATAAGGCGCTTTGCACGCTTGTCACCATTTGAAGCAAGCTTTTCAAGCTTTGTATCGCTTACTGATATAACTGCAATCTCTGCAGATGCGAAAATTGCATTAAGTGCAATAAGTATTATTTGCAAAAGTATTGGCATAAATATATGGCCATCGTCCAAGGAAAAAACCCCCTAAAATCTATAATCTGTAAAAGTATACCATAACATAAATTAAAAATCAATTCTATATGCTTTACATTAGCATTACAACAACATATTTATATAGGCTTTTCTGTCTTTAAAGAGCATTTCCGTCATATCGGCAATATCTAAAATGAATTCTCCTCTGTCACAAAAAATGGGTTCTTTATCTTTTATGCAGAAACAAAAATTATTTTTTTCGATAAAGCTGTCTGTCAATTTATATTCTATACCCTCTTTAAAAATATGCGCAAATTTACTTATTATTTTTTTCGCATCAATAATCCTTGCCATAACAGGCGGGAGATAATCCTCTTTTTCAGGCAGAGGAAAATCCCCGCAGATTTCCCAAATATCAAGGCGGTTTTCTTTGGGATATGCCAGGGCATAACCGTTATCGCTTAAATAGACCGCTCCCTTTGAAAGAATTAAAAGGTCGGTTAAAATATTTTCCCAATTCGTTTTATTTCTTTTTATATATATGTCATTTTTGCGCATTTCTTCAAGATATATTCTGTCAAGAAGCATCAGTAACTCTTCGGAATACTCCGTAACCTTTTTATAGCATAATTCCTCTGCGCTATATGATTTGCGTTTTGTAACAATTCGATAGCCGAATTTTTCATACATTCCGCTAACGGCGGGAATAAGCAGGCTTATGTCTGCGTCCGCCTTGGGAAGAGCGAATTCAAACATCTTCCGCGTAAGTCCCCGCATACGAAATTCGGGCATGGTCAAAACGCCCGATACATATCGGGTTTTTAAAGTTTCGTCCCCTAATTTAAGGCTATACGGCATAAGCTGCATGGCAGATGCCAAAGTTCCGCCACAATCTGCAACAATTGTATTTTCGGGGCAGTAATTAAATTCAAAGTTCCAATCCACAAATTCGGCAGTGTCCTCAAAGCAGACACTCCACGAATTCTTTACAAAATCAAAATCCTTATCAGTTGCAAATCTTACCATAATCATACCTCATACGTTTTTTATTATAATAATATTTTTATCGGCTTTTGTCAACAAACACAACATATTGTGCTTGTAACAAAAATGTAATACAATATCTATTGACATAAATTCAAAAAGGTTGTATAATAACACTACACACTTAAAAAGGAGGATAAAAATATGGATATAACTGTATTAAACGGCGAAATGAGTGCGCAGGAAATCAATTATTATATTGGACATATTAAGAAAAATAATCCGGGTATGGATATAGAAAAATTAAATCTTACAATTTGCGAGGACGGATTTGTTGATGCAGATTATATGTTAAAGCCAATCCCGATTGAAAGAATACGCAGAATAACGGGTTATTTGGTAGGAACGGTTGACCGCTTTAATGATGCAAAGCGTTCC
>JAZREZ010000009.1:0-2721 GCA_045661045.1 Clostridia bacterium | reverse complement strand
AAAGGTTGTGTTAACTGCAGATATGCCTGTTGAAGAACTCCTTAAGAAAATGACAGTAGACTTTGCAAAAGAAATTGTCATTGATTACGGTATCGACAAAGGTAAAACCTTAGGCAAGCTTGCTCAGGAAAGACCTCAGGGCGTTCAGTACCATGCAAGTAAGGCTAAGAACAATCTTATAAGAGCCGGTGCTATGTTCCTTTTAGAACAGGCAAAGACTGCATAAGGAGGGGAATATAATGCTTAAGAAACTTAAAGCAAAATTAGATTCCTTTATGCAGACGCTTGAAAACGTTCTGTTTGGTACTGAAGAGGTAACCAATACTTACTGCATTCCCTGTACCTGGACTATAACAGGTAAGGTTTACATTGAAGCACCCAATGCAGATTTGGCAAAAGCATATGTCAGAACTCAGAAAATAAATCCGGATATGGAAGACTGCTACTGTCTTAAGATAAACCCGGATACGGAGCATCCGATTCTTTGCACATGTGGAAATTGCGGGAATGAATATATCGTTTCAAAATTCCATATTCACCCCAGATGTCCTTACTGCGAGAATGGCGGTGAAAACTCTTGAGTTATGAAATAGTTTATGCCAGAGAATTTATTAAGACAAATGATGGCCGGATAGTACCTTTGATACTATCCGGCAGTAATAACTGCTGGGATACAACATATCGCGGTCATTGGAGAAGGGAACGAAGCTGGTTTCCTATCTACGCAAAAAGCGGAGAGAATCCGGCAATAACTCCTGAAGCATTAATGACCAAAGTTAGAGGATATGTTCCAAGCGGTTATAATCAGCATTTTGTCAGAAATGGCAAATGGGTAAATGATGAATGCTTTGTAAGATTCTTTGAAAACGGACTTAAAAAAGCAAAGACACTTGAAGAACTGAATGAAGAGCTTTTATATAAGCATGATCTGAAGGGTATAGTCTATTATTATGGAAAGGGCACAGCGGTGCACTCTGTTCATGATGTGACTATCAAAGATTCAGCGGAGCTTGATATTTTCTTAAAAAGAGTTGATGAACTTATAAAGGAGTATTCAGGCAAAGAAAAGTTGCATATATCAATAGGATTTGAATGCGAAGATGTTTTAAAAAGGGTAAAAAAGCCACGCGAGAAAAAGGAAAGACTTAAGGAATTCTATGCAATCACAACTGATTACGGATACCTTAGTAAACTTACTCGCCATGGCGTTTACTCTACACACAGCACCTACCATGCCAAACAGTTCGAAAGTGAAGATAAAGCTAAGAAATGGCTTAGGAAACATGACCTTGAAAGGAGATTCCGAAAACTTACTTTTGGAGTTAGATTTGTAGCATAGGAGGTAAGCGTTATGTCTAATTATCAGTATGATTTACCATTTGACATAATGGATATCGCAAACATTTTAAATCTTCGTATAAGAAGACCTGGTAGAAAAAGTGTATATGCCGATTGTCCTTTTTGTGGAGACACAAGGGGAAAGCTCAACCTGAATTTAGAACGCAATCAATTCAGGTGTAATTACTGTGGCGAAAGCGGAGGAGCCATTGCTTTTTACGGCAAGGCTCACGGTCTTTCCAATTCAGAAGCATACCGTGAGATTTGCGAGATATTGTACGGTGATGCCAACCCCAAGGACTATAAAGCAATATCAAAGAAAAAAGAAAAGCCGGATTTACCGACTAATTCTGAACTTGCTTCGGTGTATGACAGAAACCAGACATATGAAATGTTACTTTCTATGCTGACACTCACCGATAAGCATGTTGAGGATTTAACTAAACGAGGACTTACCTTAGAGCAGATAGAAAAGAATGGCTACAGAAGCACGCCTGCTTTTGGCTTTGACAGACTTGCAAAAATACTTCTCGAAAAGGGATGTACGATTGCAGGTGTTCCCGGATTTTATGAAAAGACAGAGGGTGTATGGAGCTTGAACTTTAAATCCTGTTGTTCAGGAATCCTTATTCCGTACAGAACTCTATCGGGAATGATTCAGGCGTTTCAGATTCGACTTGATAAACCATTTGTTGATGAAAAAGGACGTAAGACCAAATACATATGGTTTTCGAGTTTTGATGAAGAAAAGGGTGTGTCTTCGAAAAGTCCTGCTCATTTTGTTGGTAATCCGTGTGATGAAAATGCTGTTTTTGTAACTGAAGGGGCGCTTAAGGCAGATATTGCCTCAGCACTTTCAGGAAGAACATTTATCGCAGTCGCAGGTACCGGATGTATTGATTCTTTGAAGGAACCGTTTGAGATTATGAAACGAAACGGTATCACCAAAGTTTATGAATGTCTGGATATGGATAAAACTGTGAACGAAAATGTTGGAAGGGCTGCAGTTAAGCTTACGGATATGATTAGTGAGCATGGCTTCAAGACCAAGACAACAAAATGGAAATGGGATAAAAACAAACCGGAAGAAAATAAAGGTATTGACGATATGCTTTTATCCAAGAAATTAGAAGAAATAAATTAATTTATGTGAGAATGGTGTCGATTTTTGGCACCATTCTTTGCATATTAAAGAAGGTGAGTGTAAATGGATATTAATTTAAGTTATTTAATTGTTGAGGGTACACGCAGATGCAATATGAAGTGCCCGCATTGCTTAAGAGGAAGTGCCCAGAGAGTAGATATGGATACAAGAATTGCTAACATTGTCACAAGACAGCTTAGTTCTGTTTTCTGTATCACATTCACAGGTGGAGAACCTTC
>JAZREZ010000008.1:0-6872 GCA_045661045.1 Clostridia bacterium | reverse complement strand
GTTCGTACAGGACAGATGTTATTAACCATCTGACCGCCGATTGAACCTGCCTGTCTTGATGTGAGGTCACCGTTGTAACCCTTGTTAAGTGTAACACCTACTTCGTTTGCAGCTTCCATCTTGAACTGCTCCATAGCTGCTTTTGCCTGAGGTACTACATAGCCGTTGCTGCTCTTGTTATTTGACATTTCTTTTCACTCCTTTTAAACTATAAAATAATTGTTACGATTTTATTTTGAGGCGCAAATTCAACTTTTATTCAGACAAAATGTGGAAGTTTATAATATTTTGTCTTTTTTGTGCCTCTGCTACATATAATGCCCGAATTTTGATAAAATATTTTTGCCTAAAGCACTTGCAATAACTTAACTTTTATAACAATTTTTGGTGCAAATAATTTAAATTATGTATAATTTTTAAAAGAAGTGTCATCTTATATTGTATGCTTGTCCGCATTCTGCAAGCGGTATTTTCTTAATAATTAATATGGCGAGAAAACCTTAAGTTTTCTCGCCTTTTTTTAACATCCGCAAGAACATCCCGAACGATTATTATTTGTTGACTTTCCTCTTAATGATGGGAAGAATTCGTCAATAGGGAAACGAATATCATTAAATAATTCGCAAGGGTTGTCGGATGTAGCTGAGGGGCATTCCTGTGTGGGAATACAAAAATCAACTGCATCTACTAAGAGCTGGGTATCTCTTTCTAACCGAACAAGGAAGAATAAGCCGTAGGATACCTGAATCTGTCTTGCAAAGTCATCTACTACCAAATCGCCGTCAAAACATTCGCAGATAGTTTCGGGGAAGAGCTTTGTTGCAAGACGAATTGCATCCTGGCATTCGCAACAGCAACATTCTTCGTCGACTATTTTTGCACTGAGTGCAACCGGGTCAACTGTTTCGATAACAACAGTAGGATTGCAGGCTGTCATCCAGTTGCCGCTGATGTCGCCATCGCAGTTTACGGTAGACTTAAATACCTTTGAACTTCCTTCTGAACCGTAGAGAATTATTCTTTTATCAAAGGTTGAAAGACCTTTAATTGTTGTGGGAGAAGAAACTCCTGAAAATACATCCAAAGTAACGCATACAAAGAACTTAAGGTCAACCGAGAAATATCCGTTGTTGAATGAGAGCGGCTCAACATCAGAATATACCCAGATGATTTCAGCGTTTTTGAGTTTTACATTTATGGCGTTTTCAATTGCACGCTGACCGTCATTGGTAAGATAAACTCTTGAATCCTTAACGCAGTCGCGGTCACGGCAAGAATCATAAATCTGATTTGCGTTTATGCATACGGGAGAAGAAAAATCAGATGCTCTGCGCTGGGCGGTCTCAGCAGCCTCGGTCAAAGCGTCAATTTTAGCAGCCTGATCAGCTTCTGCTTCTAAAACAGCACTTTCGTCGCATATAGTAACGCAGGGAGCAGTATTGTTTCTGCGGTTTCTGTCATTTTTGTCGTTCATTAAAATCAACCTTTCTGTCTGCAAAAAAATATATATAAAGACCGTGCAAACCCCGGTCAATATCATATTATGGGAGTAAGACAACTTTTGTTACCCAAATTATTTGTTAAAAATGCCCAAAAATCAATTTGAAGATTGTGTATTTTTTGATTGATTTATCAATTAAAATGATGTAAAATATAAATATCAATAATTTAGGAGGGCTGTAAATTGAAACTTTACGACACATCTAATATCAAAAACTTTTGTTTGCTTGGACACGGCAATGCCGGCAAAACATCTCTTGCAGAGGCTATTTTATATACATCGGGCAATACTGACAGATTAGGACGCACCGCTGATGGAAATACCGTAATGGATTTTGACCCCGAAGAGATTAAGCGTACCTTTTCTATAAGCACTGCTATGGCGGCTTGCGAGTGGAATGGCGTTAAGTTTAATATGCTTGACACTCCGGGATATTTTGATTTTGTAGGCGAGGTTCAGGAAGCTGTTCGTGTTGCAGATGCGGCAGTTATCGTACTTAGTGGTAAGTCAGGTGTTACAGTAGGCGCAGAAAAGGCTTGGGACTACTGTGAAGAAAAGAAACTTCCAAGACTTATATTCATAAATAAGGTAGACGATGAGAGAGTTAATTATCAGAATGTTCTTCAGCAGCTTAAGGATAAGTACGGCAAGCGTATTGCTCCGTTCCAGCTGCCCATTCGTGAGGGTGACAAAATAACAGGCTTCGTTAATATTGTTGAGCGTGAGGCAAGAAAGTTCGACGGAACAAGAACAGTTACGGCTGAAACTCCGGAAGGCTTGAAGGACGAGCTTGAGTCGCTCAGAGAAATGATTTGCGAGGCGGTAGCCGAAACATCTGAAGAGCTTATGGATAAGTATTTTGCAGGCGAGGAATTTACTCTTCCTGAAATGTATGCTGCACTCAGAAACGGCGTTAAAGATGGCGACATCGTTCCCGTACTTTGCGGAAGTGCGTATCACAAACTCGGAATTTCTTCACTTATGAATGCTATTCACGCATACTTCCCCGCTCCTGACAGCAGAGAAGAATTTGTTATTGCCGAGAAGAAAGACGGCAGTCAGTCAAGACTCAAGGTTGATGTATCAGACCCGATGTCTGCGCTGGTATTTAAAACAATTGCTGACCCATATGTAGGTAAGCTTTCGTACTTTAAGGTTTATTCGGGTGTTATGACTCCTGATACAACTGTTTATAATATGAACAAAGACATAAACGAAAAAATAGGTAAAATTTTCGTTATGCAGGGCAAAAAGCAGATAGAGGTAGAAAAGTTGTCTGCGGGTGATATCGGTGCGGTTGCAAAGCTTTCAAAGACGGCGACGGGCGATACATTAAGCGGACTTAACCATCCGCTTAAGCTTGATGGCATAGCATTCTCAAAGCCCAATATGTCCCTTGCGGTTGTTCCAAAGGCAAAGGGCGACGAAGAAAAGATAGCTCAGGGACTTATAAAATTGATGGAAGAGGATAAAACTTTTAGTTTTGAGAATAATACAGAAACACATCAACAAGTTTTAAAAGGTCTTGGCGACCAGCATATAGAAGTAATTGTAAGTAAACTTAAAAATAAGTTCGGTGTGGATATTGCCCTTGAAGCACCGAGAGTTCCTTATCGCGAAGCTATCCGCAAGCCTGTAAAGGTTGAGGGTAAGCACAAGAAGCAATCAGGCGGACATGGTCAGTACGGTCATGTATGGATTGAATTTGAACCAACCGAGCAGGAAGGTCTTGTATTTGAAGAAAAGGTGTTCGGCGGCAGTGTTCCCAAGGGTTACTTCCCGGCAGTTGAAAAAGGCTTGCTTGAGTCTATGCAGCACGGCGTGCTTGCAGGCTATCCGATGGTTGGCTTAAAGGCAACATTGGTAGACGGCTCTTATCACGATGTTGACTCGTCAGAAATGGCGTTTAAGATTGCGGCAAACCTTGCATATAAGGCGGGTATGGTTCAGGCATCACCTGTAATACTTGAGCCTATCGGACATTTAAAGGTTTATGTTCCTGACAGCTATACGGGCGATATAATCGGTGATATCAACAAGCGTCGCGGACAGATGCTCGGTATGACACCTATCGGCAGTGGTGCTACTATGATAGAGGGTGAAATTCCTATGGCAGAAATGCACAGTTATTCATCTGATCTTCGCAGTATGACTCAGGCGAGAGGTAATTTTGAGTTCGAGTTTGAGCGTTATCAGGAAGCACCTTCCAACATAGTTGAAAAGATTGTTGCCGAGTCTAAAGCAGAGTAGAATTTTGAAAAATTTTCTTGACAAAGTCCTTTAAATGTGGTAGTATAATCGTTGGCAACCTATGGCGTAGATTTTGGGGCTGAGGATTCACCGCCCAAATCCAGGCTGTATGGGGGTAATTATTATACGGAGGTGAAATCACAATGGAAAAGGGTATTAAGCAGGAGATTATCGCAAAGTACGCAACACATGAGGGTGATACAGGTTCACCTGAGGTTCAGATTGCTCTTTTGACACACAGAATTAACCACTTGAATGAGCATCTTAAGACTCACCAGAAGGACCACCACTCAAGACGCGGATTGCTTAAGATGGTCGGCGTAAGACGCAGCTTTTTAAAGTATCTCGAAAAGAACGATATCGAAAGATACCGTGCTATTGTTGAGAAGTTAGGTCTCAGACACTAAGAAATCAGGGCAGCCAACGGCTGCCCTTTTGGATTTAATTTAAATCATTGCGGAGAGATTTGATTTTAGCAGTTAAAAATATACATCGACGAGGTGTCTGTTTTTAAGTGCTAAGCAAACCTCCCGCCAAAATATTAAGGAGGCAATTTATATGTCAAAGATTTTCACAACTGAGGTTGCGGGCAGAACCCTCTCCCTCGAATTCGGCAAAGTGGCAGAACTTGCAAATGGTTCTGTTATAGTTCGTTACGGCGATACTGTTGTTGTTACTGCTGCGACAGCATCGGACAAGCCCCGTGACGGCATTGATTTCTTCCCTTTAAGCATCGACTATGAAGAGAAGATGTATGCAGTAGGTAAAATTCCGGGTGGCTTCACACGCCGTGAGGGCAGACCGTCAGAAAATGCGATTTTAACATCTCGTGTTATTGACCGTCCTATGCGTCCTCTTTTCCCAAAAGATTTGAGAAACGATGTATCTATCGTATCAACAGTTTTATCAGTTGAGCAGGATAACGCTCCCGAATTTTGTGCTATGATTGGTTCATCTGCAGCAGTTTGCGTATCGGATATTCCGTTTAACGGTCCGATTGCCGCTGTTTATGTAGGTTTGATTGACGGAGAATTCGTAATCAACCCGACAGAAGCACAGAGAGCGGTTTCTCAAATGAACCTGACAGTTGCAGGTAGTGCAAAAAAAGTAGTTATGATTGAAGCGGGTGCAAACGAAGTTCCTGAGGACCAGATGTTTGAGGCTATTATGTTCGCACACGAGGAAATCAAAAAGATTTGTGCGTTCATCAAGAGCATTCAGGACGAAATCGGCAAGCCCAAGTTTGAGTATGAGCATATCGTAGTTGACGAAGAATTGTTCGCAGACATCAGAGGCTATGCTGAAGATATGGTTAAAAATGCAATGGATACAGACGATAAGACTGTTCGTGATGCAAGACTTTTAGTTGTATACGAGGATGTATATAACCACTTTGAAGAAAAATATCCCAAAGAAGAATATCAGGGACTTATTGACGAAGCTCTTTATAAGCTCCAGAAAACTGTTGTAAGAAACTGGCTTATGTACGACCAGAAGCGTGTTGACGGCAGAGGAATATTGGAAATCCGTCCTCTCTCAGCTGAGGTTGGTTTGCTTCCAAGAACACACGGAAGCGGTTTGTTCAGTCGTGGACAGACTCAGGTTTTAACCGTTGCAACCCTTGCACCGCTTGGTGAAGCACAGATTATCGACGGACTTGATAACGAAGAATACAGAAGATATATTCACCACTACAACTTCCCATCATACAGCGTTGGTGAAACCCGTCCATCAAGAGGTCCCGGCAGACGCGAAATCGGTCACGGCGCACTTGCAGAGCGTGCTCTCGTTCCGGTTCTTCCCGATGAGGCAGACTTCCCATATGCAATCCGTCTTGTATCAGAGGTATTAAGCTCAAACGGCTCAACCTCGCAGGGCAGTATCTGCGGAAGTACACTTGCTCTTATGGATGCGGGCGTTCCGCTTAAGGCTCCTGTTGCTGGTATTTCAGTAGGTCTTATCACAGACCCCGAGGATGATGACAACTTCTTAACAATGGTTGATATTCAGGGCGTTGAGGACTTCTTCGGCGATATGGACTTTAAGGTTGCAGGTACTAAAAAGGGTATTACTGCAATTCAGATGGACTTAAAGGTTGATGGTCTTACACCTGCAATCATTAAGACTGCACTTGAACAGACAAAGCACGCAAGATATTATATTCTTGATGAGGTTATGCTCAAGGCTATTGCAGAGCCGAGAGAGGATTTGTCACCATATGCTCCAAAGATTATCAATATGACTATCCCCGTTGACAAAATCCGTGAGGTAATCGGCAGCGGCGGGAAAGTTATTCAGGGTATTATCGCAGACACAGGCGCAAAGATTGATATCGAGGATGACGGACGAGTATTTATCGCAGCAGTTGACCAGGCTGCAGGCGACAAGGCTAAGAAGATGATAGAAGATATCGTAAAAGAGCCTGAAGTTGGCGAAATTTATACAGGCCAGGTTGTAAGTGTACTTGACTTTGGTGCGTTTGTAAATATTCTTCCTGGCAAAGATGGTCTTGTTCATATCTCAAAGCTTTCTAAGGAGAGAGTTGAAAAGGTAACAGATGTTGTAAATGTAGGCGACACAGTTACAGTTGAGATTATCGAGATTGACGAAAAGCGTGGCAGAATTAACTTAAGAAGAATAGACGGCTAAAAAATATAGCGGTTGCAGATTTCTGCAACCGCTTTTTTGTCGAAAAATTTTCACTTTCAGGGGCAAGATTATGACATAAATTTTAAGGAGCGGGGTTTATAATTATTCTTGCGGAGGTGAGAAATTGACTATATACATAGATACACTTTTTTTAGTGAATTTTTTTATGGACAGCGTGATTTTATTTGTTACAGCTTGCCTGACAAAGTCAAGGCTGAAACTGCCTAGGATTTTTCTGGGGGCAGTGTTGTCTGCGATTTACGGAAGCCTGATGTTTTTTAAAAGCCTTTCGTTTTTGTATAGCGGATTTTTTAAGATTACAGCATCTTTGTTGTTTGTGTTTTCTGCATTTGGCGGAAATAAAAGAGCGTTCATAAAGTGATATGTCGCTTTCTGGATTGTGACGCTTCTGCCGGGCGGGATTGTTTTTGGCATATCAATATGGACTGATTTTGGTGCAGTTGTTCAAACG
>JAZREZ010000007.1:0-1688 GCA_045661045.1 Clostridia bacterium | reverse complement strand
GTTGCGTTACCGCCTGCAACCAACTGTTCACGATTTACACGAGAAGGGTGCAAAAGACGGATAGATACGCTGATACCTCTGTCATCATCAACAAGTGGTTCTTTGAGCGCGGTTATACGGGTATTTCCTGGTAAATGGCCTTGTGACATTGGTGTTGCATTATCAATAATCATACCGCTATGGTGTAAGAGTCTTTTTACAATATCTACGGCGTGAGTTGGGCTATAAAAATGCTCTGTGGCTTTCTCAATATGACCATCTGTGTAGGTGATGGCAATATCGTCCCAACCATTGACATTGATTTCCTCAATTTCATCTTTGCCGAGATATTTAGTAAGAACAGAATACTCTGCCATTTCACAGTACAACTTATCTGCAAGCTCATTTGTTGTCATACCTTCAACCGCATATCCGTTATCTCTTAAATACTTCTCAATATAAGGTTTCAGCTGACCGAACTTTCTGCTATCCGAAAGAGAAGCTGCATAGTTAGTAGAGATATATTCCTGAACTTTGCTTAAAAGCGGCACAAAGGCAATTTTGTTCGCCATTAAATCACCGCCCTTGCAAGATTAGAAATAACCTCCCTATACTTTCTATCCGCAAGTCTTTCGGAAAGGGTGCCTGTGATTGTCTGCTGCTTAAGCGCATGACTGTAAGGCAATACATACTCGATTTTCTTGAAATGAGATTTTACTTCTTCAATGGGTAAGAATAAATCGTTATCCATAATGTTCATCACATATTCGGTTTTATCAGCACAACCCAAAAAGGCATCTCCGTTAGAACCGTAGTATGTCATACACTTTAAATTAGGAGTTACTGCAAGGATAACTTTGTCAGCCTCACGGATAGCAATAGAAGAAAGCAGATTATCATTATCACTTACACAATCAATGACAATATACTCAGCAATATCGCTCATACAACGGAAAAGATCTAACACCTTATCTTCGGTAGGTCTTGGATAAGTGTATTTGTTTTCACCGGCTTTAAAACCAAGGAAACCAAAATTCATCATCGTTTTTACAGTTACAATTTGTTTCATAACGTCTTCACGATAAATATCGGTCTTATCAAGTGTTTTTCCAATGGAATACAAATCGCTCGCCTTACAATGAGGGAAGATATATCCCATAATCGGCACATTCAAGTCAACCGAAAGAAAAAGCACAGATGTTTTCTTGGTGAAATAAAGCTCTTGAGCAAGTTTTAAGCCGAGTGTCGTTTTACCACTTTCAGGCGAACCACATACTGCAATTAACTTACTCATTTACATTACCTCCAAAGAATTTATCCTGCTTTTCAAGGAACTTATTAGCGGTTGCTTTATCGCCACGATAAACCAATGCAGCCTGCATATCCGCATTTCCTTCATACTGTGCCAAGAGTTTTGCCTGTTTCTCATTTACAAGAACAGTAATTGTGCTCGGCAATTCATAACTACCATCTTCATTCTTAACAATAGAATCTTTATCGATACCGCCAGAGGTTGTGGTAGTAATTACCTTTACATATTTAAGCTCAGCGGGAATTGTAGATTCTGTTGCGTTTTTAGGTGTTACGATAAGGCTGATAATATCGCCGTTCTGAAGTTTTGCGGAAAGTCCTGCGGCAAATGTGTCGATCGTAACGCTTACTGCCATTTTACTTCCGTTAAGGGATGCGAAAACATCATCAGCGGTATT
>JAZREZ010000006.1:0-21763 GCA_045661045.1 Clostridia bacterium | reverse complement strand
TTACTTCACCTGTAACTGTTTCTTCCATAACATCAATCATAGCTGAAAGTGATTCACGAAGTGGTGTGTACCATTTTCCGTCGTAAACAAGTTCAGAGAACTTAATTGCTGCCTGACGCTTAAAGCTTTGTGTGTCACGGTCTAAGCAGAGATATTCGAGGTCTTCCAAAGCTTTGTAAAGAATTGTTCCGCCTGGAGTTTCATAAACACCTCTTGATTTCATACCAACAAGTCTGTCTTCAACGATATCTGTGATACCGATTCCGTATGCTCCACCGATTTCGTTCAATTTTTCAACTAATGGACGTGGAGCTAATTTTTCGCCATCTACTGAAACAGGAACACCCTTTTCAAAACCGATGTTTATATAAAGAGGTGTATCAGGCGCCTTTTCAGGTGATACTCCAAGCTTTAAAAGTGAATCAAGCTGAGGTTCGTTTGCGGGGTCTTCAAGATCCATACCCTCGTGCCTGATGTGCCAGATGTTACGATCTCTTGAATACAAGTCCTTCTTAGTAACAGGAATTTCTATGCCGTGTGCCTCTGCGTAGTCAACCGCATCTTCACGGGATTTGATATCCCATATTCTCCAGGGAGCAATAATCTTAAGGTGCGGAGCAAGCGCCTTAACAGTAAGTTCAAAACGAACCTGGTCGTTACCCTTACCTGTTGCACCGTGACAAATAGCAACTGCCCCCTCTTTTTCTGCAATCTCAACCAATCTTTTTGCGATAATGGGGCGAGCGTGTGATGTACCCAATAAATACTTACCCTCATAAACCGCACCCGCTTTGAGAGTGGGAACTATATAATCTTCAACATATTCGTCGCGAAGGTCCTCAATATAGCACTTTGAAGCACCGCTTCTCTTTGCACGCTCTTCAAGACCATCCGTTTCTTTACCCTGACCTACATCGCCGCATACTGCGATAACCTCGTAGTCATAATTCTCGATAAGCCACTGAATAATAATGGATGTATCAAGACCGCCCGAATAAGCCAAAACAACTTTTTCTTTTGCCATTGTAAATTCCTCCAAACTATGTTATAATCACATTGTAGATTATTATATCTCAATTTTTGACATTTTGCAATAGCAAAACTGCCAATTTTTCAAAAAAAGGAGCTGAGTTATTTATGATAATTCTCGGTATTGACCCGGGATACGCTATTGTCGGCTACGGCGCACTATCCTATGACGGCAACAAATTCAGCGTAATCGAATACGGAGCAATCACAACAGATGCCTCGATGGATATGTTTGAAAGGCTTAAATCAATACATAACGACCTAAATCAAATAATTGAACGGGTAAAGCCTGACTTTATGGCAATAGAAGAATTGTTCTTTAACAGCAACCAAAAAACTGCCATAAATGTAGCACAGGCAAGAGGTGTGCTTCTTCTTTCAGCCCTCAATCACGGGGTTGAGGTTTTTGAATATACTCCGCTTCAGGTAAAGCAGGCGGTTGCAGGCTACGGCAGAGCGGACAAAAATCAAGTTCAGCAGATGGTAAAGCTGCTGCTTTCGCTTGAAAAAGTTCCAAAGCCTGACGATACTGCCGATGCAGTTGCAATTGCAATCTGTCACGGTCACTCATACAATCCAAGACTTGGAGGTATCAAAAAATGAGAAATGTACTTATAACCGGAGCATCACGCGGGATAGGCGCAGAAACCGCAAGAGCCTTTGCCGCTCTTGGTGATAAAGTAATTATAAACTATCATAAATCAAAAGAATGTGCTGAAGCTCTTGCCAGAGAAATAAACGGCACTGCAATCTGCGCAGATGTTTCGGATGTCAATCAGGTTAAAGAAATGTTTTCAAAAATCGGCAGGATTGACATTTTAATAAACAATGCGGGCATTGCCTTGCCCATTGATGTTATTACATCAGTTTCTGATGAGGATTGGGAAAAAGTTATCGCCACAAATTTAAGCAGTGTATTTTATTGCAGCCGTGCGGTACTGCCTCAAATGATAAGCAGAAAGTCGGGCGTTATCATAAACATATCTTCTATGTGGGGGCAGGTCGGCGCTTCCTGCGAGGTTGCATATTCTGCATCAAAAGCAGGGGTTATCGGCTTTACAAAGGCACTTGCAAAAGAGGTTGCCCCCTCAAACATCAGGGTCAGCTGCGTAGCACCCGGTGCGATTTATACCGATATGATTTCTGCACTTGACAAAACCGCTTTAGACGAATTGTGTAAAGAAACCCCTCTCGGCAAAATCGGTTCTGCCTCTGATGTTGCAAAGGCTATTGTTGCCCTTTGCGACAACGAATTTATTACGGGAGAGGTTCTTTCCGTAAACGGCGGATTAGTCATATAACACTTGACCTATCTGCTCAAATATGTTAAAATAAAATTTACTTTATTTTGAAAGGATTTACTGATATGGCAAAACTTTGGGGTGGTCGTTTTTCAAAGGCGACAGATACATTGGTAGATGATTTTAATTCTTCAATCCGCTTTGACGCAAGAATGTATGCGCAAGATATCAAAGGCAGTCAGGCTCATGCCGAAATGCTCGGCAGACAAGGAATTATCCCGAAAGACGATGCGGATTTGATAGTTAAGACTCTTGGCGAAATTAAAAATGACATTGACGAAAACAGAGTGGAATTTTTAATAGATGCCGAAGATATACATATGAATATCGAAACCATTCTTATTTCAAGAATAGGCGATGTCGGCAAGCGCTTACACACGGGCAGAAGCCGTAATGACCAGGTTGCTCTTGATATAAGAATGTATCTGCGTGATGAAATTGATGCTCTTACTATTCTTTTAGAGGATTTAAAGACCGCCATTTTAGATTTGGCGGAAAATAATTTAGATACAATTATGCCGGGCTATACGCATCTGCAAAAGGCTCAGCCAATCACGCTGGCTCATCATGTTATGGCATATTTTGAAATGTTAAACCGCGATTGTATGCGTCTTTCAGATTGCAGAAAACGCCTTAATTATCTCCCTCTCGGAAGCGGTGCTCTTGCGGGCACAACATATCCGCTTGACCGTGAGTTTGTAGCTGAAAAACTCGGTTTTGACGGAGTAACCTTAAACAGCCTTGACGGAGTGTCAGACCGTGACTTTGTTTTGGAGCTTGCCTTTGATTTGTCGATGGTTATGACACATCTTTCACGCTTTTCGGAAGAGATTATTCTGTGGAGCTCGCACGAGTTCAGCTTTATCGACCTTGATGATGCTTACAGCACGGGTTCAAGCATTATGCCACAGAAGAAAAACCCCGATGTTGCAGAACTTGTAAGAGGTAAAAGCGGCAGAGTGTTCGGCTCGCTTATGGGACTTCTGACAATGATGAAAGGACTCCCCCTTGCCTACAACAAAGATATGCAAGAGGATAAAGAACAAATCTTTGATGCAATCGACACAGTTAAAATGTGTCTGCCTGTATTTACAAAGATGCTCGCCACTATGAAAATCAAAAAAGAGTCTATGTTAAACGGTGCAAAGGGTGGCTTTACCAATGCGACAGATGTTGCGGATTACCTTGTAAAGCACGGTCTTCCTTTCCGTGATGCTCACTCGGTTGTAGGCAAAATGGTTGCTTACTGCATCGAAAATGATACGGTTATTGACGCACTTTCTATGGACGAGTTCAAAGGCTTTTCAGAACTTATCGAGGAAGATATTTATACCGAAATTTCTCTTGAAACCTGCGTAAATCAGCGAAAGCTAATCGGAGGTCCTGCAAGAGAAACTGTTAAAAAGGTAATTGAAAATTACAGAAAATAAGGATTGATATTATGTCGATTTTCGCCATATCCGATCTGCATTTATCCCTTAACTGCGACAAGCCGATGGATATATTCGGAAGCCGTTGGGATAACTACGAAGAGCGGATGAAAACAAATTGGAACGCCATAGTTTCTCCCGATGATTTGGTTATTGTGCCTGGTGATATTTCCTGGGCCACATATCTTGAAGATGCCGTTTCGGATTTTGAGTATATTCACTCTTTGAACGGAACAAAGCTTATCTTAAAGGGCAATCACGACTATTGGTGGACTACCTCTTCAAAGATGAATAAGTTTCTTTCGGATAACGGCTTTGACAGTATAAAAATACTGCAGAATACTGCGTATCTTTACGGCGACACCGCAATTTGCGGAACAAGAGGCTGGATTATACCGCCCGCAAACTCTGACTCTGAAAATGTCAAGATTTTCGAGCGAGAAAAGCAACGGCTTATCCTTTCTTTAGAGGACGCCAAAGCCAAGCACCCCAAGGAAATAATTGCGGCACTCCACTATCCGCCCGTTGATGAAAACTCCAACGATTTTCTTGAAATCCTAAAAGCGTACGGAGTCAAGACCTGCGTTTTCGGGCATCTGCACGGATCCGCTCACAAATCAGCACCCATCGGCGACACTGACGGAATCAAACTTAAGCTGATTTCATGTGATTATTTGAACTTTATACCCGCTTTAATCCAAAAATAGCGGGCAAATTTAATCATATTATACAAACTTTAAAAAAATGGTAAAAACACTTGCTTTTTTCATATTTTGTGATATAATATTATAGGTAATTTTTAAAAGCAGAGAGGAATGTTTTTGATGAGTACAGTAGAAAAAATCGAAAAGAACATGGTAAGCTTTGAATTTTCAGTTACCGCTGAAGAGTTTGAAGCAGCTATCGAAAAGGCTTACAAAAAGAATGTGGGCAAGATAAGCATACAGGGCTTCCGTAAGGGTAAAGCACCAAGAAAGCTTATTGAAAAATACTACGGTGTTGAAATTTTTTATGAAGATGCAATAAACATTGTACTTCCCGATGCATATGATAAAGCAATCGACGAAAACAACATCTACCCTGTTGACCAGCCTGAAATTGATATTAAGGGCGAAATCAGCAGAGAAAATGGTGTTACCTTTACAGCTAAGGTTACAGTAAAACCTGAATTTGAGCTTGGTACTTACAAGGGCGTAAAAGCCGCTAAGGTTTCTCACAGAACCCTCAAGAAAGACATCGATACTGAAATCGAAAAGATGAGAGAGCGTAACTCAAGAATGGTTCCCATTGAGGACAGGGCCGTTAAGAAAGACGATATTGCAAACATCGACTTTGAAGGCTTTGCAGACGGCGTTGCATTTGAGGGCGGTAAGGGCGAAAACTTTGATTTGACCATTGGTTCAGGTCAGTTTATCCCGGGATTTGAAGACCAGCTTATCGGCAAGAACATAGGTGAAGAAACAGAAGTTAATGTTACATTCCCGACTGAATATCACTCAGCTGAACTTGCAGGCAAGGACGCAACCTTTAAGGTAAAGATTAACTCAGTTAAGGTTAAAGAGCTTCCCGAGCTTGATGATGAGTTTGCAAAGGATGTATCAGAATTTGATACTCTTGAAGACCTTAAGAAAGATGTTAAAGAAAAGCTTTCTGCACAGGGCAAGGAAAAGGCAAAGCACGAAACTGAAGAAAATGTTATCGCAGCCGTTATAGAGGGCACAGAGATTGACATTCCTGAAGCTATGATTAACTCACAGATTGAAAAGATGGTTCGTGACTTTGATATGCAGATGCGTTATCAGGGATTGAGTCTTGAGCAGTATATGCAGTTCACAGGCGCTACTATGGACACCTTTAAAGAACAGTTCAAAGAGGATGCAACAAAGAATGTTAAGACCTCTCTTATTCTTGAAAAGGTTTGCGAGGTTGAGGGCATCGATGTTAAGGCGTCTGAAATCGAAAAAGAATACGCTGATATGGCAGAACAGAACGGCATGAAGGTTGAGGACATCAAAAAATATATTCAGGAAGCTGACGTCAAGGAAAGACTTAAGGCACAAAAAACCATTAAGTTCCTTGTTGACAACGCAGAACTTAACTAATGTATACTTTTAGGTTGACTTGGGAATATTATCCAAGTCAACCTTTATTCAATACGAATAAATCGGAGGGTTTAAAATGAATGATTTTAAAAACAGTTTAGTACCTTATGTAGTAGAACAAACCGGCAGAGGCGAGCGTTCATATGACATATTCTCCCGCCTTTTAAAAGACAGAATTATCTTCTTATCCGACGAGGTAAACGATGCGACCGCAAGCCTGGTTGTAGCGCAGCTCCTCTTCCTTGACAGTGAGGATCCCGATAAGGATATCAACCTTTACATCAACAGTCCCGGCGGTTCTGTAACCGCAGGTATGGCAATCTATGATACAATGCAGTACACCAAAGCCGATGTTTCTACAATATGTGTGGGAATGGCGGCATCAATGGGTGCATTTTTATTGTCAGCAGGCGCAAAGGGCAAGAGATTTGCTCTTCCCAACAGCGAGATTATGATTCACCAGCCACTCGCCGGAACTCAGGGACAGACAACCGATATGCAAATCCATGTTGACAGAATGTTAAAAATCAAGGATAACCTTAACAGAATACTCAGCGAAAACACAGGTCAGCCGCTTGACAAAATCAAGGCAGATACCGAAAGAGATAACTTTATGGACGCAGAAGCGGCTATGAAGTACGGAATTATTGACAAGATTGTAACCAAGAGATAGGGGAGTAATCAATGCCAAATAAAATTGACGAAAACAATGTTTTACGCTGCTCTTTCTGCGGAAAGCCCGAGGATAAGGTAAAGCGCCTTATCGAAGGCCCGGGTGCATACATCTGCAACGAATGTGTAGATTTGTGCGTAGAGATTTTTCAGCAGGATTTTATAGAAAACGACATTGAGCCTATGGAAGATGTTCCAAAGCCTAAAGAAATTCACGAGTTTTTAAACGATTATATCATAGGTCAGGAAAACGCAAAAAAAGCTTTATCGGTTGCAATTTACAACCATTATAAGCGTATACACTCAACGGATATATCAGATGTTGAGCTTCAAAAGAGCAATATCTTGTTAATCGGTCCAACAGGTTGCGGAAAAACCTTTTTAGCACAGACTCTTGCCAAAAAGCTTAATGTTCCGTTTGTGATTACTGATGCTACCTCTCTTACAGAGGCGGGCTATGTAGGCGAAGATGTCGAAAATATTTTGTTAAAACTTATTCAGGCTGCAAATTATGATATTGAGCTTGCCGAAAAAGGTATTATCTATATTGACGAGATGGATAAAATTTCGAGAAAATCCGAAAATCCGTCTATCACCCGCGATGTAAGCGGTGAGGGTGTTCAGCAGACACTCCTTAAAATACTTGAAGGCACAGTTGCTTCTGTTCCGCCAACGGGTGGCAGAAAGCATCCGCATCAGGAGTTTATTCAAATTGATACCACCAATATTTTGTTTATCTGCGGCGGTGCATTTGAGGGACTTGACAAAATAATTGAAAGCCGTACAAACACCAAGACTATGGGTTTTGGCGCAAAGATTGAAAGCAAAAAGGACAAAAATCGCGGTGATATTTTAAAGAATTTAGAACCCGAAGATTTGTTAAAGTTCGGTATTATTCCCGAGCTTATCGGCAGACTTCCGATTGTGACAACTCTTGATTCTCTTTCAAAGGAAGCACTTGCCGCAATCCTTACCGAGCCTAAAAACGCTCTCTGCAAGCAATATAAGACATTATTTAAAATGGATGATGTAGAGCTTGAATTTGCTGATGATGCCGTTTTAGCAATAGCAGATTTAGCCGCAGAGAGAAACACGGGTGCAAGAGGACTGAGAACAATTTTAGAAAGCGTTATGCTTGATATAATGTACGAAATCCCCTCGGACCCGACCATCGAAAAGGTTGTTGTTACAAGAGATTGTGTAGAGAAAAAGGCAAAGCCTGAAATCACATACAGCAAAAAGAAAACTCCTATATCCAAAGAACAAAAAACAGCGGGATAATATAAAAAAAGAAGATGTGAAATTCACATCTTCTTTTTATTTATCATACCCCAGCAACCAATTAACATCAACCTTTAAGATTTTTGAAAGCTCTCTTAATTCATAATCCGCTACAAAACGAGTGCCAATTTCAATTCGTGATATGCTATCCCGTTCTATCATTATGCCTGCAAGCTGTAATTTTGCTGCCAAATTTTCTTGTGTTAATTTAAGCTTACAACGAGCATCGCGTATACGTTCACCACAAATATTCTTTTTACCATTATAATTATATATTTTCACAGCTAACCCCCAAAATGTTAAAGATAAGAATTCTCTTGACTTTAACACATTTTCGCCGTATAATTGTGTTAAAGATAAGAAAATTGTTTTTAGGAGATATTTTATGCCTGATTATGAAAAATTATATCATTATCTGTTTAACGGGATTACGGACATTATAGAAGACTTAAAGGATTTACAGATAAATGCCGAAGAAATTTATTTAAGTTCCTGCGAGGAAGAAGACAAATCAAATGTGTTAAAGCTGGTTAATCCCTCTTCAAATCAAGAATAACACAAAAGAAGATGTGAAATTCACATCTTCTTTTTAGTTTAGTATGCAGATACCGATATTTAAATAAAGTGCAAAAATGCACCAGAGAATATACGGAAGCAATAGCCAGCCCGCAGCTTTATTGATTTTTGCAAAGTAGTAGATGTTTATACCAATCAATATTATCAGAGCACCGAGCCAAAATGCCGTAAAGCAATATAGCCTTAAATTAAAAAAGAGTATGCTCCACAAGAAATTAAACAAAAGCTGCAGACCATAAAAAATATAGCCACGACTTTTTATTGTTTCGTCGCCCTTAGTTGTTCTCACCAAATAAAGTGATATACCCATAAGCGTAAAGAGAATTGTCCATACAACCGGAAAAACTGCACCGGGCGGTGCAAGCGGTGGCTGATTAATCTGTCCATAAAACTCCATTGAATTTTTAGTAAATATACTGCTTAAAAACCCCACGCCAAGCGGGATAATCAGACTTGTTATAAGCTTTTTAAGATTTATTGTTCCAAACAAAAAACCACTCCCCATATTATAGTCTAAAGCTATAATATGCAAGAAGTGGCTTAAATATTCTAAGTAAACGATTTAAGTGGCTCGCTTAAATTTTTGAAAAGCGCATCAAGAAACTCGTTTGAGTTCCCGCCTATTTTATAGGTTTTATCCTCCGCCTTAACCATTAAAACCTCGACAATTTGCGATGTTTTTTCATCGCATTCCTCTATCGCCTCAAGCATAAGCTTGTGCATCGTCTGCTGATATTCTTCATCAAGCATATACGGAATTTTAATCTTATATGCATCAGTATTTATCAGGCTTTCGACCTTTACAAGAAAATCGCCTACAATTTTTGAAAAATCAAGTGTTGTAATTTTAACCTTTAGCTTAACACTTTTATCCTCCTGCTCTTCTGCCGAAGTAATGCGATAATCCATCTCTTTAAGCGTTTCTAAAAGCTCTGCTGAAAAATCCTCGTCTAAAAATTCGGACACCTTTTTCATATCATAATATTTATTGATTTTTGTTTTATCGGCAGTTTTAAATGCGTTCATAATATTTTCAAAGTCACGCTTGGCGCTCTGCTCTGCCGCACATCCCGAAAGCATCAGCACTGCTATTAAAAGCACCGAAAAAATTTTTATCTTTTTCATTTTAAACCTCATTTATTTTTATAGCGCTCCATCAAATGATGAACTATAAACCCTACGGCAACTGCCGCCGCACCCGCCGTCAAAAAGAGCATAAATTCACTAAAAATATGATTAACACCTAAAATATGGTCAAGTATTCCCTGAAGGCACAGCAAGATAACAAAGATACCATGCACAATATCATGCTTTTTCTCAGCATCTATAATCATAACCACGCCCATTACTCCAATTACAATTTCGGCAATCAACATAAATTTTTCCATATAATTCCCCTATCTGTCACTTGAAAGTATAATAAGTAAAGTTCCGCTTTTAAATGTAACCTCTGCCGTATCCTGATTTGAAAATTCGTTACTGCTTGCCTGAACCAGATAAGGTTTTAAGCAGATATTTTCAGCCTCGTATTTAAGACCTTTGACCGAAAACCCCTCTACAGCACTGCCGTATGGGAAAAACGATACATATTTTTTATCGCCTCTTCTAAGCGAAAACGGCTTGTTTTGCATCCATATCTCATTTAATTCATCAGACATTTTGATGCTTACATTTTTAGAAAGCCCATACGCCATAAGGCAATAATGCGAAAATTCCTGGTCGCATCTGCCGCCGATAGCCCCCAAAAGTTCAATTTCGGTACATCCTTTTTCAATGGCGTACTCTATACAAAGATTTGTATCTGTAAAATCCTTGTGTGTCGGATATTTGATAATTTTTGCATCATCCGGAACTTCGTCCCATGAATCGCCGTCACCTATCACAACTTCGGGCGTTATATTAAGTGCCCTTGCGTGTCTTATCCCGCCGTCTGCACAGATAATAAGGCAATTATCAAAATCCTTATTTTTTAAATATTCGTAATCTTCAATTTTGCCGCTGCAAAAAATTATGGCTTTCACTTGTCTACCTCAAATTTTCTTCTGCGATTTTCTTTAAAGTTTCAACGGCTTTTTCAGCATTTTCTGCTTTAAATACCGATGAACCTGCAACAAAAATATTAGCGCCCGCTCTTGCCGCATCCTTGATGGTTTCAGCGCATATACCCCCGTCAACCTGAATGTCAAGCTCGGGATAATTTTCCCTCGCCCATTTGATTTTGCTCTCCATATCAGGCATATACTTCTGCCCGCCAAAGCCGGGTTCTACTGTCATTATAAGCAACATATCAAATTTTTCAAGAATGGGTACTAAAACTTCGACGGGCGTTTTTGGCTTTATGGAAATGCCCGCTCTTTTCCCTTTATTATGTAGATAATCAGCGATTTTTATAAGCCTTTCACTATCCAAAACCGCCTCATAATGAACAGTTATGTTATCAGACCCCGCCTTTAAAAAGTCATCGACATATTTTTCAGGTTCACTTATCATAAGATGTGTATCAAAAAACAATTCGCTGTGTCTTCTTACTGCCGCCACAGTATCTGCAGAAAAACTTAAGTTTGGCACAAAATGTCCGTCCATTATATCAAGATGAAGCCACTTTGCGTTTTTTACTTTATCAACCTCTTCCTTAAGTCTTGCCGCATCTGCCGCAAGCATTGATGGCGCTATAACAACTTGTCTGCTCATAGTTTTCTCCTTAATATTTTCTGGTGCTTTCTTTTACCTCGGTTACAAGCCTTACATAATTTTCGTGCCGTGATTTTGGAATTTTATCATCATTAAGTGCTTCTAAAACTCTGCAACCCTTTTCAACCGTGTGACTGCAATCCCTGAACTTGCATCCGTCAACATACGGCTCAAATTCCCTGAAAAGCTCGGCACAATTTTCAGGCTCAAGCAAAGCAATATCAAGGTTACCAAAGCCAGGGGTATCTATGATATACCCGCCGTTTTTAAGCCTTACAAGCTCACTGTGTCTTGTTGTGTGCTTGCCACGCTCTACCTTGTCGCTTACCTCGCCCGTTTCAAAGGCTTCATGACCGATAATACAGTTCAAAAGACTCGACTTTCCAACGCCCGAATTGCCCGCAAATACCGTAACATTATCCTTTAGTTTATCGGATAATATTTCGATATTTTCTTCGTTTTTGGCACTTAAATGCACAACGCAAAACCCCGCCTTTTCATAGATTTGCGCAATATCATCGCCCTTTTCTATATCAGTTTTATTAAGGCAGAACAAAACCTCAATCCCCGAAAGTTCAGCCGATGCTATAAGCTTATCAATAAGATAAAGATTCGGTTTTGGATTTGCAGTTGCAACAACCACCGCCATCTGTGTTACATTGGCAACCGGCGGTCTTAAAAGAGTATTCTTTCTCGGCAGAATTTTATCAACAAACCCTGTCATTGACATATCATCTGCCAAAATCGAAACTCTGTCACCCACAAGCGGCGTTATCCCCTCTTTGCGAAAAACGCCTCTTGCTCGGCACTCAAACAACCCATCAGGCGAGTCTACATAGTAAAATCCCCCGATGCCTTTTATTATTCTTCCGTCAATTTCTCTTTGCATATCAGTTGCTTATTCCCGGTGTAACAGTTTCTCCGCCATCACTTGGCTTTGGCGGTTCCGGATCGGTTGTCGGCTTTGGTTCAGGTTCTGGTGTCGGTTCTGGTGTTGGCTCGGGTTTTGGTTCTTCTTCCTTTTCCTCGCCGTTGCCTACATAAATCGTAATGGTTGCCCCCTCCTGCATCTGAACACCAGCAACAGGTTCTTGTCTTAATACTATATTCTTAAAATCTGCAGGGCTGTCTTCAGGCTGTATGCTCACATTAAAGCCTGCTTCCTTTATGTGTTTTTCAGCTTCGCTTACACTGGCATCTACATAATTTTCAACCGCCTTGAATTCCTTGGCATCACCCTTGCTGACCTTAACATTTATCTTGATTTCGCCCTTTTTCTTCTTAGTTCCCTCAGCGGGATCCTGCTCAAGAATTTCGCCCTCAGGCTTATCGCTGTCAACCTCGGTTGCAATTATGCTAAAACCGTCTTTGTTATACTTTTCGCGCGCCTCTTTAAGCTGCATTCCAACAATATCGGGAACCTTTGTGGTTTCAGCTTTATGGAACAATCCGCCCGATAAAGCAGAGAATGTAAATCCCATAGCTATAATTACAGCGATTGCTGTAAGAATTGCAATTATTGTGATTTTTCTCTCTTTTTTCTTTTGCTCACGCTCGGCTCTCTTTTTATCTATTTGTCGCATATAGCCCTCCGTTTCTTCCCGTTCTATTACTTGAGTATCTTCCTTCTTCTTTTCATACTCCTTGATTGTGCGCTCATCAATTGCATCTCTCTTGCGTGTAACATCCAAATCTTCGTTATCAGCTAAATTAACATCGGGATTTGACATAACCGCTCTTAAATCCTTAAGCATTTCTGCCGCCGAGGTGTATCGTAAATCCTGCTCCTTATTCATAGCCTTCATAACGATATCTTCCATTGATTTTGGAATATCATTATTTAAAATTCTCGGCAAAATCGGATTTTCCTGAATGTGCTTGATTGCAATCGCAACCGCCGTAGTATCATCAAACGGAAGTCTGCCCGTCAGCATCTCGTAAAGCACAACACCAAGCGAATATATATCTGTACGCTCGTTGGTATATCCACCTCTTGCCTGTTCGGGCGAGAGATAATGAACTGTACCTATTGTAGAATTTGCCATCGTCATTGTTACCTGAGATGATGCTCTCGCTATACCAAAATCGGTAACTTTTAAAATACCGTCTTCGGTCATAATTATATTCTGTGGTTTAACATCTCTGTGTATAACGGCTTTTTTGTGGGCTTCTTCTAAGCCCTCACAAATCTGTGCGGCATATTCTCCCGCTTCACGCCAGGAAAGTACACCTTTTTCGGATATGTATTCCTTAAGAGTAATTCCCTTGATGTACTCCATAACTATATAATAAAGTCCGTCTTCAACCCCTACATCATATATAGAAACAATGTGCGGATTTGAAATTCTTGCCGCCGCTTGTGCTTCTGTATTAAAGCGATGTACAAATTCTTTGTCCTCTCTGTGCTCTTCTTTCAATACCTTTATGGCTACAAATCTGTCAAGAAAATGACAACGAGCCTTATATACATGAGCCATTCCGCCCTTGCCGATTTCTTCTAATATTTCATAACGCCCTGCGAGCATTTTACCTATTAAATTCATATCTATCCTCCTATATAAACCGAGCGCAGATAACGGTAATATTATCAATTCCGCCGCTTGCTTTAGCAGCAACAGAAAGTCTTTTTGCCGCATCCTCGACATTTTTTTCTTCGTTTATGATTTCGCATATGCGCTTATCTTCAACCATTGTAGTAAGACCGTCACTGCATATCAAAAGCGTATCTCCCGCTTTAAACTCACACTCAAATATATCTGTCAGTATCCCGGCATCTGTTCCGAGTGCTCGTGTAATCACATTTTTCTGCGGGTGATTTCGCGCCTCTTCTTCGGTTATGCTCCCCGCTTTGATAAGCTCTTCCACTACCGAATGGTCTGTCGTTATCCTGAAAATTTCGTCGTCATATACTGCGTACGCCCGACTGTCACCCACATTGGCAATATAGACCTTGCCTCTGCAGATAAACGCCGCAACCACAGTTGTTCCCATGCCGCTCCGATTTGAGTCCTCGCAAGACATTTTATATACCTTGTCATTAGCTTTTTCAAGCGCCTCTCTCAATTTTTGAGGAATGTTTGTGTATGCCTTTAAAACAAGTAATTTGTTAAGCTCCTCTGCGATAAACTTCACCGCACTCTGACTTGCAACCTCGCCTGCATTATGACCGCCCATACCGTCTGCCAGAACGCAAAAGCCTACATCCTTTTCCTCATCAAATCCATAGATGCAAAAGCTATCCTCGTTAAGCTCTCTTACGCATCCTACATCACTTAATCCATACGCTTCTATCAAACCATTCACCTCCTCAGCGTGTTTGCCCGCAGTTGTCCGCAAGCGGCGCTTATGTCAGCGCCCATTTCACGCCGTATTGTAGCGGAAACCCCGCCTTTTTCAAGATGAGTCCGAAACGCCTCTGTCGCTTTCTTCCCTGATGCTGAAAATCCCGTTCCCTCTACCGCATTTACAGGTATCAGGTTAACATGGCACAGCATCCCTGAAATTAAGCTTAAAAGCTCTTCTGCCTCATCAATTGTATCATTTACTCCGTTTATCAATGTATATTCAAAAGAAATCCTGCGGTTTGTCTTTTCTATGTAATACCGACAGGCGCTTAATAACTCTTTGATATTATATCGTCTGTTTATCGGCATTATATCAGACCGCTTTTCGTCATTTGACGCATGGAGCGAAATCGAAAGTGTAATCTGCAGTTTTTTATCTGCAAGCTCCAATATCTTTGGAACTATTCCGCAGGTTGAAAGCGAAATGTGCCTATGACCTATGTTCATACCAAGCGGATGATTTACAATTTCCAGAAACCGCATTACATTATCAAAATTATCAAGCGGCTCGCCCATACCCATCATAACTATATTTGAAATACGCTCACCCAAATCCTTTTGAACGGTCATCACCTGACCTATAATCTCGGATACCTCAAGGTTTCTCACCTTGCCGCCCTTGGTTGATGCACAAAAGGCACAACCCATCGCACAACCAACCTGAGAGGATACGCAAATCGTATATCCGTGATGGTATTTCATAAGCACCGACTCGATAAAATTACCATCATCTAATTCTAACAGATAGCGACGGGTTTCGTCAATATCCGATACAAATTTTTGCTTTATTTTAAGGCAGGCGACAGAATACTTATCCGCAAGCTTTTCTTTCAAGCTTTTGGGGATATTGGTCATCTCATCATAACTTTCTGCCCCGTCATAGAGCCATTTAAAAATCTGCTTTGCCCGAAATTTCGGCTCGCCTAAGTTTAACAAAATTTCTTCAAGCTCTGAAATCGTGTAATCCTTTAAATTCTTCATTATTTTTTCCTCAATTTGCAGATATAAAATCCGCTTCCGCCCGTTTCGTGAGCTAAATAAAGCTTTTCAAACTCTTTTGTAAAAGCCGTATTATCCTTTAAAAATTCTTGTATCTGCTCTTCGTTTTCCTCTTTAAGTATGGTGCAGGTAGAATAAACCAATACTCCCCCGCTTTTCACATATTTTGAAGCAGAATTTAATATATTCTTCTGTATTTTTACAAGTTCTGCTATATCCTCGCTCTTTCTGTTCCATTTAATATCGGGTTTTTTATGTATAACTCCCAACCCCGAACAAGGAACATCACAAAGCACTCTGTCTGCAGAATTAAACAACCCCTCAATCGCAATTTCCGAGTTATTAACCCTTGCATCAATAATATCAAGACAAAGTCGTTTTGCAGTTTTGTTTATAAGCTCAATCTTATGCTCGTGAACATCAAATGCAATAATTTTACCCTTATTATTCATAAGCTCTGCTATATGTGTTGTTTTACCACCCGGAGCCGAACACATATCAATTATAAGTTCATCCTCTTTTGGCGAAAGCACCAATGCTGCACGCATAGAATTTATGTTCTGCAGAGTATAAAGACCGTTTTTGTAGGCATCAGATGCCGAAATATCAATAGCACCCGAAATGTTAAGACAGCAAGCTTCCTCTCCCTGTTCTGCTGAGATACCTTCCTGCTCTAAAATTTTTATAAGTTCCTCGCTTGTGGTTTTTGTCATATTTACACGAACCATAGTCGGATGAAGCTTTAAACTGTCCTCTAAGATTTTTTGAGCAGTTTCCTTACCAAACTGATTGATAAGCTTTTCAACAATCCATTCAGGTGTTGAATAAAGCACAGATAAATCCTTTGTTTGAGGAAGGCTTTCAAGACTTCTTGATATACTTCTCAAAACGCCGTTTACATAGCCTTTTGCACCGCTGTGTGCAAATTTATTTGCAAGCTTTACCGACTCGTTGCACGCCGCAGATGCGGGAATTTTATCCATCAGCACAAGCTGATACACACCGCACCTTAATATCTGATGAACCCAGTCACTAAGCTTCTTAAGCTTGATTTTGGAGTATTGCTGCAACAGAAAATCAAGGTATGTTTTGTTGCGGATAACACCCATTACAAGCTGATTTAAAAAGGCACGGTCATTAGAACTCAGTCCCTTTGAGTTATCTAAGATGGCTTTGTTTAAATAAGCGCCCTCTTTTTCAATTTTGTAAAGGGCAACCACTGCCGCCTCTCTTGGATTTTGCATTAGACTAATCTCTCCTTCTTCCGCCGAACAATATCATAAGTCTGAGTAAACTGAGAATTGAAGAAACTGCCGCTGCAACATAAGTCATTGCCGCCGCACTTAAAACCTTTTTTGCGCCGTTTAATTCTTCACCTATAAGCATTCCGTTATCTTCAAGTGTTGCGATTGCTCTTTTGCTTGCGTTAAACTCAACGGGCAAAGTTATTAACTGAAATAACACTGTTGCCGAAAAGAATATTATACCCAAATCTATAAGTCCTGTTGCCGAAATAAGCAGACCTATAAGCAAAATAGGCATCGAGAGCATATTGCAAAAATTCACTGCGGGAACTATCGCATTTCTTATCCTGATTGCAGAATATCCCGTTGCGTGCTGAATTGCGTGACCTACCTCGTGCGCCGCAACACCTATTGCACCAACTGATTGACTTGCAAAGGTTGCATCGGATAATCTTACCACATTTGTCCTCGGGTCATAGTGGTCGGTTAAATTCCCGCTTACTCTTTCGACTTTAACATCAAAAAGTCCGTTTAAGTTCAGAATTCTTCTCGCAATGTCCGCGCCGGTAAGCCCCATACTGTTATTCAGATTTGAATACTTATTGAATGTTGATGTCACTCTTGACTGCGCCCACAAAGAAAGAATTATGGCAGGGATAAGAATTATCCATGTAGGATCATAAAAAAACATATTATCAGCCTTTCTATTTAAGAATTATTGTATCATCTATCGTATTTCCGTTTAAGTAACTTAAAACGCTCATACGCTTACCGCCCTTAAACTGAATTTCGTCAACTAAAATAGTAGTGTTATCTCCGCAGACTACCTCTATCTTTTTATTTTTAATGCAAAGGTTTCCGCAGACACCTTGCTTTTCTTCGCCCTTTTCGGCGTGAATGATTTTAAGCATCTCATCACCATACATTGCATAGCTCATAGGATATGGGTTTGTACCTCGGATAAGATTAAGTATATCATCTGCATTTTTCGAAAAATCTATGTGCCCCGTTTCCTTGGAAATCATAGGAGCGTAGCACGACAAGCTGTCATCCTGCTTCTCTCGGGGTGCTGTGCCGTTTTCTATTGCGTCAACTGTTTTTATTAAAAGCTCTGCCCCCATAACCGACAATCTGTCGTGAAGCTCGCCATATGTTTCGGTTCTTGAAATTTGAGTTTCGGCTTTGAAAATCATATCCCCCGTATCAAGACCTTTTTCCATATACATTGTGGTAACACCCGTTGTTTCATCGCCGTTTATAACGCTCCATTGGATAGGTGCTGCACCTCTGTATTTCGGAAGTATCGACGCATGCACATTTATACATTCGTGCTTTGGAAAGTTCAAAATATATTCCGGCAAAATTTTGCCGTATGCCACAACCACGATAAGCTCGGGATTTGTTTCTGCAAGAACATCCAAAAGTTCATTATTCCTTAAACTTTCAGGCTGAAAAACGGGTATATTATTTTCAATTGCGCAAACCTTAACAGGCGGCGCCACCATCTTATGACCTCTGCCCTTTGGCTTGTCGGGTTGAGTCACAACCGCACATATTTCGTGACCGTTTTTTATCAGTATATCAAGGCAGGGAACTGCAAAATCGGGCGTTCCCATAAACATTATTCTCATTTTTGTCAACCCTTTCGGAAACATATTCTAATCCAATATATATTTTACCTCAAATTCAACTATTTATCAAGTGTTATTTTACACTTGTGAATTTTATATTTTTATGTTATACTTATTTCAAGAGGTGACACACAAATGATAGCAATTATAGATTACGGCGCAGGAAATCTGCGTTCGGTTCAAAAGGCTTGTGAATATATCGGCGCTGACGCAACCATAACATCCGATGCAAACGAAATACTTTCAGCTGACCATGTTATTCTGCCGGGTGTCGGTGCATTTGGTGATTGTATGAGTGCCATAACAAAAGGCGGTCTTTTTGACACAATACATAAGGTTATAGAAAATGGTACGCCATTTTTGGGAATTTGTCTTGGGCTTCAGCTTTTGTTTGAAGAAAGCGAGGAAACTCCCGATGTAAAAGGTCTTTCTGTTTTCAAAGGAAAAATCGTAAAAATCCCCGAAAAACAAGGTCTTAAAATTCCGCATATGGGCTGGAATTCTATTTCTTTCCCTAAAGAGTCACCGCTCTTTGAAGGTATAGCGGAAAATTCGTTTGTATATTTTGTTCATTCGTATTATATGAAGCCCGAAAACGAAAATATTATTTCTGCCACCTGTAATTATTCAGAAAATCTGCCCGTTGCTCTCAGTTTTAACAATATTCACGCAACACAGTTTCATCCCGAAAAAAGCGGAGAGGTCGGGCTTAAGATACTTGAAAACTTTGTAAGGCTTGGAGGTAGAAAATAATGTTTGCAAAAAGAATTATCCCATGCCTTGATGTAAAAAACGGCAGAGTTGTAAAAGGTGTTAACTTTGTAAATCTGATAGATGCCGGCGACCCGGTTGAGGTTGCCAAAATATACAACAAAAATGGTGCTGACGAGCTTGTTTTTCTTGACATCACTGCAACACACGAAGCAAGAGGAACTGTGATTGATATGGTTCAAAAGGTTGCTGAAACCGTTTTTATTCCTTTTACCGTAGGGGGCGGAATAAATTCTGTTGAGGATTTCAGAGAGCTTTTAAAAGCGGGTGCCGACAAAATTTCGATAAATTCAGCGGCAATTAAAAACCCGCAGCTTATTAAAGATGCTGCAGAAAAGTTTGGCAGACAATGCGTTGTCGTTGCAATCGATGCCAAAAGGCGTGATACAAATGACGGCTGGAATGTATTTGTTCACGGCGGCAGAATTGATACAGGGCTTGATGCAGTTGAATGGGCAAAACAAGCTGATTCATTAGGTGCGGGAGAAATCCTTTTGACCTCTATGGATTCAGACGGCACTAAAGCAGGCTACGACATTGAGCTTACAAAAACCATATCCGAAGCAGTTTCAATCCCCGTTATCGCATCGGGCGGTGCGGGAAATATGGAGCATTTTAAAGATGCCCTGACATCAGGCAAAGCCGATGCGGCACTTGCAGCGTCGCTGTTTCATTTCAGGGAAATTGAAATTTCAGACCTTAAACAATATCTGTCCGAAAACGGAGTTTCTGTAAGAAGGTAGTCTATGAACAAAGAACGCACTCTCAAAATTTTATGGATAATCGCCATTACTCTTTCAGCAATCGCTGTATGGGTTTCTTTTGTTGATTGCGGATATACCGAAGTTTGTTTTATTGATGTAGGTCAGGGTGACTCCTGTTTTATAAAGACCGAAAAGTGCAACTCGATTTTAATCGACGGCGGTGACGAGGGTAGCGGCAGATATGTTCTTGAACCGTTTTTAAGAAATCACCGCACACTTAGTCTTGATGCAGTATTTATATCGCATCTTCATTCAGACCATATGCAAGGAATTATTGAACTGCTTGATGCCGGCTGCAAAATTGGTAAAATCTACATTCCCGACATAACTGCAGAGAAAAATAACTATGCTTATCTAAAAAAGATTGCAGACAAAAACAGCGTACCTCTTATCCCTTTGTCCAAAGGCGACACAGTACAGATTGACGAGGTTTTATTTACCATTTTATCATCAGGCACAAGCTATGAAGAAGAAAATGACAACTCTCTTGTTATGAGGCTTGATTGCGGAGAAAACTCTATTCTCTTTACGGGCGATGCCACAAAGACAGTTGAAAAAACTCTGCCCGCCGAAAGTCTTGACACGGACTTTTTAAAGGTTGCGCATCACGGCTCATACACCTCATCGGATAAGAATTTTCTAAAAGCAGTAACTCCTGAAATGTCAATAATAAGTGTTGGCGAAAAGAACCAATATAATCATCCGTCAGAGCGGACTTTGCTTCAGTATAAAGTTTTTGACCTGCCCATTGCACGCACCGACTATGACGGAAGCGTTACTATAATAATGACTCAAAACGATATACTGAACATATTATACAGCCGTGAAAGGAGCAACGATATATGACTCTTGAAGAACTTAACAAACGAATAAAGAGCGGTAATTTATCGGGCGTATACTTCTTCTATGGCGAGGAGCAGTATCTGCTTTCAAAAAAGCTTGATGCAATCGTTAAAAAGGTTATAACAAGCGGCACAGAAAGCTTTAATCTTTTCAAATTTGACGGCAAAAAAACAACCTCGGGAGAAATTATTGCGGCTATCTCACAATTCCCGCAGATGTCCGATATGAAGGTTATTACAGTAAAAAATACGGGACTTTTAAATAATGCAACCCTTACGGATTTCAAACTTTTAAAGGGTGCTGTTGTTCCGTCTGACACATGTCTTATATTTATCGAAGAAAACTTTGATAAAAAGAAGCTTAAAAACCTCGACTTCATTGAAGAGAGCGGCGGAATTATAAATTTTGAATATATGCCGATAAATAAGCTTGAAATCTTTATCTCGGACCTTTTTAAGAAACACGAAAAATCCATATCGGAAAAAGACATAAGGTATATCCTCTCTCTTTGCGGTCAATCTCTTGCAACCATCACGAAAGAGTGCGAAAAGCTTATAGATTTTTCGGGGGAGAGAATAAAAATCACCCGCGAGGATATTGACTTAACCGTTTCAAAAACGGTGGAATACCGAACCTATGATATGCTTGATGCAATCATTGCGGGGAATTCGCAAAAAGCACAAGCTCAGCTTAAATATTTAAAGGATACCCGAGAAGAGCCGATTTATATTTTAGGACTTATGATGGGAAGACTTTCAGAGCTTTTGATGTGCAAACTTTTAAAAGAGGACGGACTTTCCGCAAACGAAATTTCGGATTATTTTGACTTTAAAAAACCGCTTTTTGCGGTTAATAAAACTATAGAAGACAGCAAGCGCTTCGGCGAAAAATATTTAAAACGGATGATTGACAAGGGTCTTTCTTACGATGTTTCTGTAAAGCAGGGACTGTTAGCTCCGTGGTCTGCTGTTGAAATGTATCTTGCAGAGTTAATACAATAAAAAATCCTGTAAAATTACAGGATTTTTTTATGCAACTATTGAAGGAGCGCAACTTAGCATTACATCTGCTCCTACTTTTATATC
>JAZREZ010000005.1:0-20911 GCA_045661045.1 Clostridia bacterium | reverse complement strand
AATATTGGTGCACAGGTTTTGTGGAAAGAGGGTTGGAACGGTTGACTTATCCAAAAGGGTGATAAGCAAATTCAGATTACCTTTGATTCGGCAGACGTGTTGGTAAATGGTGAGAAAAAGACATATGACGCACCAATCCATGTGGTTGAGGGCAGAACGATGGTTCCTGTCAGATTTGTGGCAGAGGAACTTGACTACGGCGTTTACTGGAACGAGCCTAACGAGGTAGTAGTGGTTTATCCTATGGACAACCCGTGGGATATAAACCGTGAGGCGGAACAAACCGCCCTTAATGAAATGGTCGTGACTCTTGTTTTCAAGATGTTCGGCTGATAACTATGAAAAATAATTAATTAAAATATTACATAAAAAGGAGACAGAAAAATGAAAAAACTAGTTTCTTGTGTGCTCGCTTTAGCATGCATGGCAACAATGTCTGTCGGCGTTATGGCGGCTGATATTACAGCTGTTAAAGGCGACAGCCACAAATGGACATTGAACGATGGTTCATATTCTGTTACGATTGATGGTCTTACCCCAGGTAACAGATACGGCTTGCTTGCAATCAAGGCAGATGCTGTACTTGCTACAGTCAGTGATACAGACATTATGTACATTGACCAGGCTACAGCTGCAAACGGCACGATCACATTTAACGGTAGCGGCAACGGATTTTTGCCGAAAGACCCGCTTGCACTTGATGTAGCAGGCTACAAGTTGTTCCTTGGCGGTTATGAAGATGGTACAGCAACACAGATTGGTGTTCTTGCTGCACCTGAGAGCGTACACGCGGAGAGCGTAGCTATCACCCCTGCAACACTTACTCTTGTGTTAGCAGATGGTCAGACAGTTACAGGTCAGCTTACTGCAACTATGACACCAAACGATGCAGTTGATACAATCACTTGGTCTGTAACTGCAGGTAGTGAGTATGCATCTGTTGATGCAAGTACAGGTGTGGTTACAGCTATCGCGAAGGGTGAAGCAACAATTACTGCTACAACATCAAACGGCAAGACCGCAACTTGTGTTGTAACAGTTACCGACGGCGTACCCGGCGATATGAACGGCGATACTTTTAAAACTGCTGCGGATGTTGTTTATCTTGCAAAGCACATAGCGTTAAACCACATAAATGGTAGCTATGCTATTACAACTTGCAGTCCTGATGTAGACAATGATGGACATAAAACCGCTGCGGATGTTGTTTATCTTGCAAAGCACATAGCATTAAATCATATAAATGGTAGCTATCCGCTTTATCCGGAAAACAACTAATTTTATTCAAAAAAGGAGATAATGACAATGAAAAGATTTCTTAGTATCTTATTAGCTGCATTGCTTATAGTTTCAACTGTTGCAACTGTAACATTTGCAGACGCAACACCAACCATAACTGTTGGTAGCGTAGAGGTTAAACAGGGACAGTCTGTTGATGTTTATGTAACATTAAGTGATTGTGATCCTATTGCTATACTTGCATTAGCAGATATTGATTACGATGACGCAGCATTGACATTAACAAATGCTGAACTTTTAATGCCCGATAGTGGCTCAGTAGTTTATGAAATTTCTACTTCTAATGCAGAGACAACCGTTGTATATTCAGAGGATAAAGAATGTGATGGTAATCTTGTAAAGTTGACATTTGCCGCAGCTGCCGATGCTGCTTTAGGTGCACAAGAGGTTGGCTTTGACACAACAAGTATTCAAAAGTATGATGGTACACAGGTTGTTCATAACGCTGTAGCCGGTTCTATCACAGTTGTTGCTGAACCTTTCCCTGACACAATTAAGTTAGAGGATAAAACAGTTACTTACAACGACGAAGCTCAGACTATTGCAGTTGCAGGTCTTGAGGGTGACTTTGCAGGTATCGAACCTATTTACACCTACAAGAACGGTGACGAGGTTCTCGCAAGTGCTCCTTCTACAGTTGGTACCTACACAGTTATTGCACATATCGAAAAGGCTGGTTACACACCTAAGGATTTAACCGCAACTCTTACAATCGAGCCTAAGGAAGTTGAGATTGATGGTCTTACAGCTGTAAACAAAGTTTATGACAAGATGGTTGAGGTTGACTTAACCGGCGGTGAGCTTGTTGGTAAGATAGGCAATGATGATGTTACTGCTACTATCCCAACTGTAGGTACTGTTGCTGATGCAAATGCAGGAACAGCTAAGGCGGTTACATTTACTGACATCACACTTACAGGTGCTGATGCTGCTAACTATGTATTAGCTGCTCAGCCAACTGTTACAGTTGACATTACAAAGCTTGCAATCGCTGTAAAGGCTGATGATGTTGTAGCTGTTATCGGCGAATCAATAGATTCAGTTATGGCAAAGCTTGGTCTTTCACTTACATCAGGCGCTCTCGTAGGCACCGATACATTGGATGCTAATCCTGAAACAGGTATATTTGCAAGTGCTGCACTTGATGCTTTAGAATTCACAAGCACAGCTGCAGAGGGTACATATACTATCACAAAGAATGCAGAATTTGCTCTTACAGAGACAGCTGCTAAAAACTATGATATGACATTTGCAGACGGTACTTTGACCGTTCAGAACAAATTGGCAGTAAACGTTACAGTTTCAATGGCTGGCTGGACATATGGCGGCGACGCAAGTGCGCTTACTTATGAGCAGACAGATGCAGGTAACGGTACAGTTGCAGGAGAGCCTACAATTCTCTTTACAGGCACAACAACTGCAGGCGAGGCTTATAATTCAACAGATAAGCCAAGCGCAGCAGGTACTTACAAGGTAACTGTTACTTATGAAGATGCAAACCTTTATGGTTCAGATTATGCAGACTTTGAGATCGCAAAGGCTGACATCGATATGAGCGCAGTAGCTCTTGAGGCTGCACCTTATACATTCAACTACACAGATGCTGAAAAGGCAGCTGCAGTTGATGCAAATACGCTTCCTGCAGGTGTTACAGTTAAGTCAATCAGCTACAAGTCAGGCGAGGCTGAAGCAGTAGCTACTCCTGTTGAGGTTGGCACATATGCTGTAATTGTTGCGTTCAACAACGCAGACAAGAACTACAATGATCCTGCTGACAAGACATTTGCAGACGCACTCACAATCAATGCTGAAAAGCCATCAAATGTTGTAATCACAGTTGCTGAGAAATCTTCAACAGGTACAACTCTTGCAGTTACAATTACTGCTGATGCAAACGGTTCAGCTATCACAAGCTACACAGTTCAGCTCAATAGCGAGACTCCTGTAGAAATTACAGAGGGTAACACCTATACATTTGAGGGCCTTACAGAGGGTACAGAATACACAATTAAGGCAACTGCTACAAACGGCGTTGATACATCAGCAGAGGTAAGTGTTACAGCAACACCTCAGAAGAGAAAGTCAAGCGGCGGTACTTCAAATGGTCCTAAGCTTCCAACATCATCAGAAACAGAGAGTGTTGTAGGCGGCAACGATACAGATAAGCCTGGTACTGAAGAACCTGGCACAGAAGAGCCTGGTACAGAAGAACCCGGTACAGAAGAGCCTGGTACTGAAGAGCCTGGTACTGAAGAACCTGAAATCGAAATCGTAGTTGATCCTGACGAAGATGTTGCAGTTATCAATCCTGCGGAAGCAGTTGAAAAGGATGCTGAAACAGGCGCAATCGTTTGGGAAAACACTTACGAAGACGTTAAGGCTGATGAATGGTACGCAGACGCAGTTGGATTTGCTAAGACCACAGGTCTTATGAACGGTGTTGGTGAAACATCATTTGCTCCTGAGGCAACTCTTACAAGAGGTATGTTTGCTACAGTTCTTTATCGTTTAGTAGACGCTCCTGAGGCTGCTCAGAAGGTAGGCTTTAAGGATGTTGCAGACGATGCTTGGTATGCAGATGCAATTAACTGGGGCGTTAAGAATGGCGTAATCAACGGTGTTGGCGGTGCTTCATTTGCTCCTGAAAACGAAGTAACACGTGAGCAGATGGCTACAATGATTTATCGTTTCGCTAATCTCTTAGGTTACACAGCAGATGGTGCAGAACTTGCATTTGACGACGCTGCAGATGTTGCAGATTACGCAACAGAAGCATTTGCTTGGTGTACTGCAAACGGCATTATCAATGGCGTTTCTGACACAGAGCTTGCTCCTCAGGAGACAGCTACAAGAGCACAGGCTGCTGCAGTATTTATGAGAGCAGTTGAGTTCTTCAATAAATAAGATTTGCTAAAAGGGTTGCCCTACGGGGCAATCCTTTTATAATTGAAAATTGAAAATGGAAAATTGACAATTATGGTAGATTTTCGTTATTGCGAAAATCTAGTATTGTATTTTATGCAAAATATTGACATTTAATGTGAAAAAAATACAAAAATTATCAAAATTTTTTATCCTAGATACTTGAATTGTTTTCGTATTTATGGTATTATAAAAGAGTTTTATAAAGCAAATAAAAAAGTGAGGAGAAGATATAATGAAAACACTTTATACCGGAAAAACAAAGAATGTTCTTTTAGACGAAGAGAATAAGATTGTTAACCTTTTCTTTAAGGATGACGCAACAGGCGAAAACGGAGTCTTTGACCCGGGTTCTAACACAGTTGGCGGCAGCGTTGAGGGTAAGGGCAAAATTGGTCTTACTATCTCAAAGTATTTCTTTGAGCTTATGGAAAAGAATGGTATTCCTACTCACTATTTGGGTTCTGATATAGAGCAGGGGCTTATGCAGGTTCGTCAGCTCACCGTTCCAAAGCTCGAATTTGTATTGCGTTACTTTACTGCGGGCAGTATGTGCCGTAGATTTACGCTTGACGAGGGTATAGTTTTTAATCCCCCGTATGCTGAGGTTACCTTAAAAGACGATATTCAGGGCGACCCGCTTATCAGCGAGCGTATTTGTATAATGAAAGGTCTTTTAAAAGAAGGTCAGTACGATGAAGCTCTCGACATTCTTGTTCGTGTGGGCGAGGTTTTAAAGAAAGAACTTGCGGCGCTCAACCTTACTTTGATTGATTTTAAAATCGAGGTAGGCTATGACGAAAACGGCAAGATTTATGTAGCAGATGAGATTACACCTGATATCTGGCGTGTTCGTGACGAGAATGGTAACATTCCTAACCAGATTGACTGTGCAAAGATGCTTCTTGAGAAAATGAATATCTAATGTTTAAAAGGCTCGCATAAGGCGAGCCTTTTAAAGAAAATATCGCATAACAAATTCACCACATTTTGAGAGGAATGATGAAAATGTCAAACTATTATCAACCGGAAATAGAAACTATGCCTGTCGAGCAAATTAAAGAACTTCAAAGCGAGCGACTTATTAAGCAGGTTAAGAATGTATATGAAAATGTAAAATATTATCGCGAGCTTATGGACGAAAAAGGGGTAAAGCCTGATGATATAAAATCAGTAGATGATTTACATAAGCTACCCTTTTTAACTAAATCCGATTTAAGAGAGGCATATCCTTACGGTCTTATGGCAAGACCGCTTTCTGAATGTGTGCGAATTCACTCTACCAGCGGAACAACGGGCAAAAGAGTGGTTGCTTTCTATACTCAGCACGATGTTGACTTATGGGAAGATTGTTGTGCAAGAGCGATTATGGCTGCCGGCGGTACAAAAGAAGATGTTTGTCAGGTTGCGTACGGCTACGGCTTATTTACGGGCGGCGCAGGAATGCATGGCGGCTCGCACAAGGTTGGATGTCTGACTCTGCCTATGTCATCGGGTAACACCGAAAGACAAATTCAGTTTATGCTTGACCTTAAGTCAACCATTATCTGTTGTACTCCCTCTTATGCTGCATATATTGCAGAAACCTTAAAAGAAATGGGATATACTAAAGACGATCTTTCTTTAAAGGCGGGTATATTTGGTGCAGAAGCGTGGACTCAGGAAATGCGCCGTGATGTAGAAAATTCACTCGGTATCAAAGCGTATGATATTTACGGACTTACCGAGCTTTCAGGCCCCGGTGTGTCTTTCGAGTGTGAGGAGCAGACGGGTATGCACATTAACGAGGACCATTTTATCGCAGAAATTATCGATCCTGACACGGGCGAGGTTCTCCCCGAGGGTAGCAAGGGTGAGCTTGTTTTAACAAGCGTTGACAAAGAAGCATTTCCGCTTCTTCGCTACAGAACAAGAGATATTTGCGTGCTTAGCCGTGAAAAATGTTCGTGTGGAAGAACATTCATCAAAATGACAAAGCCGATGGGCAGAAGCGACGATATGCTCATCATAAGAGGCGTTAATGTATTCCCGTCACAGATTGAAACTGTGCTTTTAGAGCAGGGTTATTCTTCAAACTATCGTATAGAGGTTGACCGTGAAAACAACACAGATACTCTTGATGTATATGTAGAGCTTAATTCTGATAATTTCTCAGACACAGTTAAAGAAATTGCGGCAAAAGAAAAACAGCTTGCATCAGCCGTTAAGACGATGCTTGGTATTAACCCCAAAATGCATCTTGTTCCGCCTAAGAGCATTGCAAGAAGCGAGGGTAAAGCCGTTCGTGTTGTAGACAAGAGAAAGTTATATTAAGGGGGTAATAAAATGAGTGTTAAACAGATTTCGATATTTATAGAAAACAAAAAGGGCTCACTTGCAGAAGTTACAAAGTTCATAGCAGAGAGCAAAATCAATATTAAAGCACTCTCGATTGCGGACACGCAGGAGTTTGGAATACTCAGAATTATCACAGACGACCCCGACAATGCCCGCGACATTTTAAGAAATGAGGGGTATGCAGTTACTGCAACATCGGTGCTTGCGGTTGCTCTTGAAGATACTCCGGGCAGTATGGCGGCAATTCTTGGAGTGTTGTCCGAGGCAAATGTTAGTGTTGAATATACTTATGCATTTATGTCAAATGTAAAAGACAAGGCATATATGATTTTCAGAGTTGATAATAACGATAAGGCAACAGAGGCTTTGACAAACGCCAATATAGCGGTTATCAACCAGAGCGATATTTTTTAAGCGGAGGATTTTTTATGTCAAATATATGGCACGATATATCACCAAAGAGAATAAATAATGAAGACTTTGTTTGTGTTATAGAGATATCCAAGGGCAGTAAGAAAAAATATGAGCTGGATAAAGAAACGGGTTACATTATGCTTGACAGAATTTTGCATACCTCAACTCATTATCCTGCAAACTATGGATTTATTCCCCGCACTTTTGGCGATGATGGGGACCCTCTTGATGTGCTTCTGCTTTGTTCAGAACCGCTTGAGCCTATGACTTTGGTTAGGGCATATCCAATCGGTGTAATTTCTATGATTGACAACGGAAGAAACGATGAAAAGATTATAGCAATTCCCTTTGATGATCCAAACTATAATTTGTATACCAATATTGACCAACTGCCAAAGCATATATTTGAGGAAATGCGCCATTTCTTCTCGGTATATAAAAATCTTGAACATAAAGAAACAGCCGTTGACGAAGTCAGCGACAGAAAGACGGCGGTTAAAATTATTCAGGATGCTATAGATAACTATGTAGAGAATTTTTGTAAATAAGAGTTAATTGCTATTTGTGCCGACGTATGGCGGCGGAATGGAGATTTTTATGCAGGAGCTTATTGAAAAAGGCAAAAAGGCGAAAGAAGCCTCATATGTGCTCGCTTCCCTCTCGGCAGAGGATAAAAACAGAGCACTTTTAAATATAGCAGATGCGCTGTGTGAGAATGCTGATTATATTATTTCAGAAAATGCCAAAGACATCGAAAACGGCAGAAAAAATAATATGAAAGACGGTTTAATAGACAGACTTTTGCTCACGAGTGAGCGGATTTTTGCTATGGCTGAGGGGATAAGACAAATTGCAAATCTGCCTGACCCGATTGGCGAGGTAATAAGTCAGGTTAAACGCCCAAACGGGCTTAAAATCGGAAAGATGCGAGTGCCTCTTGGCGTTATCGGCATAATATACGAGGCACGCCCCAATGTTACCGCAGATGCGGCGGGACTTTGCTTAAAGTCCGGCAATGCAGTAATTCTTCGTGGCGGCAAAGAGGCGATAATTTCAAATGCTGCCATAACCAAGGTTATGCAGAATGCCGCTTATGAAAGCGGACTTCCCGAAGGCTCGATAAATTTAATCGAGGATACAAGCAGAGAATCGGCAACTGCCCTTATGAAACTTAACGAATACCTTGATGTAATTATCCCAAGAGGCGGAGCGGGACTTATCCGTGCGGTTGTAGAAAATGCAACTGTGCCCGCAATCGAAACAGGTACGGGGAACTGTCATATTTATGTGGATAAAACCGCCGACTTTGATATGGCGAAAAATATTATCATAAACGCCAAAACCCAAAGACCATCAGTTTGCAACGCAGAAGAAAAATTGCTTCTCCATAAAGAGATTGCAGACGAATTTTTGAAAGTAATTATTCCTGAACTTACTGAAAGAGGCGTAGAGATAATAGGTGATGAATGGGTTTGCAAAGCTTTTGCGGCAACGCCCGCAACCGAAGAGGATTGGAGCGAGGAATACCTTGACCTTAAAATCGGCATAAAGGTGGTTGAGTCGCTTGACGCCGCAATTGCACACATCAACAAATATAACAGCCGTCACAGTGAGGCGATAATTACAAACGATTATAGTGCTTCGCAAAGATTTTTAGAAGAGGTCGATGCGGCGGCAGTATATGTAAACGCTTCAACGAGGTTTACGGATGGATTTGAGTTCGGCTTTGGAGCTGAAATCGGCATAAGTACACAGAAAATTCACGCAAGAGGTCCGATGGGACTTGAGGCGCTTACTACTACAAAATATACAATCTACGGAAACGGACAGATAAGATAAAAGGCTTTGCCCCAGGGGCAAAGCCTTTTAAATTTCAAATTTGAAGATAATGCCGATAATGGCTGATATTAAAATAAATGTAATAGGATGCCATTTCAGCTTTTGTGTGGCAAAATAAATCGCAACTGCTAAGATTGCACCTTGCCAGAAAAAGCCTGTCAGCTTTTCGCCAAAAAATGCGAGCTTTGCAACGCCGAGTCCTGCGACTGAAATCAATGCACACGATGCGGCACGAAGCCCATAAAATACATTTTTAACTGTTTTGCTGTCCTTAAACTTTTTTAAAAATCGGGCAATTATAATGCTCACAATTATTGAGGGCAGGATTAGTCCCAATGTTGCAACAACAGAGCCTTGCGGTCCCGATTGCAAAAATCCGACATAGCTTGCCATATTTACACCAAGCGGGCCTGGGGTTGATTCCGAGATTGCAACAAGATTTGAAATATCTGCGAGTGTTATCCAATCACGATTGTTTGCAAGCTCATACAAAAACGGAAGTGTCGCAAGACCGCCGCCTACAGAAAGAAAGCCTATCTTAAAGAAAGAGAAAAATAAATCAATCAACAACATTTTTATTTTCCTCCTTGGTTAACTTTTTGATAAGGTAGCCTGCAATTCCCGCAAGTATTACCAAAAGTGCGGCAGACACATCAAAAACAAAAGCCAGCACAAAAACTATGCCGAATATTACATATGCCCATTTGTCGACAAGCGAGCTTTTCGCAAGCTTTTGAACGGCATTTAAGATAAGAACACAAACACACACGCGTATTCCGTTAAACGCATATTTGACAACAGGGATATCTGTAAAATTTGTTATAAACGCCGCTATTATTGAAATAATCACAACCGACGGAAAAACAACGCCGAGTGTTGCAATAATTGCGCCTAAAATGCCCTTGTTTTTGTAGCCGATAAAGGTTGCGGTGTTTACCGCTATTATTCCAGGGGTGCATTGACCGATAGCGTAATAATCCATAAGCTCTTCGTCAGTTGCCCAGCCGTATTTTGAAACAACTTCCCGCTGGAGTATGGGAAGCATTGCATACCCGCCTCCGAATGTTACCGAACCGATTTTAGCAAAAACTAAAAATAGCCTTATAAGTTCTTTCATACAAAAACCTTCCTGTAAATTTCTTCTTGGTTAATTATAACATAAAACTATTTTTTGTAAAGGGATAATATTTATTCAATAACGTCTTTTTCTATAACCGCTTCGGTTGCGATATTTTCACGACAGATAATTTCTGCAAAAACTTCAATCTGGTTATGTTCTGTTATTGTGTAGGTAAAGTTTTCGGAAATAACCTCTGTTTCAGCAGAAAGAGCCGCTTTAAGCTCATTAATCAATTCGTTTCCCTTTAGTTCTGCGGCTTCGTAGGGAATGCCCTCTATGTCAAAAATGCGGGATAGAGTAGTTTTGGTTTTTGCAAAAACCTCGCCCCTTGCTTTGACAAAACGAAAGCCGTTGTTTGCATCGTCTATAATGCCGCTGACTAAAACATCTCCTGCCAAAACGCCCGAACCTATCTTTACAAGCTGCTGCCCCTCACGAATTTCAAGGCGTTCGATTTCGCCGTCTTTTGCGGCAATCAGGTTGCACGCAATTCCGTCTTTTTCTACCCCTTTGTCCTTCTCAAGCCGTTCCACAATTTCGATATAGGCTCTGCCGCCGTTTGCATTTATTCCAATCCAGGCAAGGTCATCTATCTTTCGCATCATATTGTTGCGTATGCTGTCAGGATTTATTGAGGAGGTTTTTGTCCCCCTTGACAGACCGCATTCGTGAAGAGTTAATAGTATCGTGTCGGTGTCAATTCGATTGTTTCCGAACACGGTTATTCCCATAATATGTGTCGATGAATACCACAAAAAAATAAGCAGAGGAACAAGCCCTAAAGCCAGCCAGCTTCTCTTTCGATATCTGTGCATAATAAAAGGAAAGCCGTGACGCTTTAAAATTCTTACACGGCTTTTTGTTCGGCGGGCGGGGGTGCGGATTTTTAAAAATGAGGCTATGTCGGTTTTAAAAACCACGCGGCTGTTGCCTAAATATTTTATATCCCATATGGGCATACCTCGGTGCATACAGATGTTTAACAGCCTTTCGCAAAATCGTCCGTCTGCACATACATCTAAATAACCCTTAACATAATAAAAAATTTTCGGAGCTTTCATATCAATCCTCCACAAACGCGATTTGCGAAAAAGTGCCTGATATCAAAAGAACCTCGTCGGTAATGGCTTTGAATTCGAGATTTTCACCGCATATCTTTATAGTTTTGGGCTTTGATTTTATTCGTATTACAGAACTGCTGTATTCAAGTATTCCTTTGTAATTTTCTATAATAACCTCACGATTGCCCGTCACCTTCATAAGTGACGAATTAAGTATTACATCCTTTGAAAAATCAACTGCGTCTGCAATTCTTTCTTTAATTGACATATCATCATTCCTTTTATTTATTTTTATGCGTGCTTTTTTCCAAAAATGAATAACTTTAATCCTCCCTGAATACACAAATAAAAAGGAGGGATGATATGAAAACTGTTATGATAATTCTTGTAATTTATATGGCTGCCTCTATGATTATATCCCCTGTTGCGTGCATAACGGCGGGCGAAAATGCCCTTAAGTTGTGTGCAGATACAGTAATTCCCTCCTTATTTCCTTTTATATTCTGCGGTAATATGTTGATAGCGTTGGGGATTGCGAGAATTTTGAGCAGATTTTTATCAAAATTTATGAAGCCGCTCTTTGGTGTGTCGGGTGCGGGTGCACTTGCTATGGTGCTTGGCTTTGCAAGCGGTTATCCAATAGGTGCAGTATGTGCGGCTTCGCTTTATAAATCAGGTGAATGTACCAGGTGTGAGGCGGAAAGGCTTTTGACATTTTGCAATAACTCAGGGCCTATGTTTATTATCGGAGTAATCGGGGCAAAAATGGCAAATGATGTGAGAATAGGCGTATTGCTCTATGTAACTCATCTGCTCTCTGCCATTTTTTGCGGAATGTTATTTAAAAATTACGGCAGAGAAGAAAACAACAGATGTCTGCCGCCCGCACGGGACAGAGATAATTTAAAAACCGCCCTTCCTGATATAGGAGAGGCGGTTTCAAGGTCAGTTGATACCATTTTATTAATATGTGGATTTATAGTGATTTTTGCGGTGCTTACCGCTTCTCTTCCGGATACGATATTTAAAAAATACATATATGCCTTTCTTGAAATAACGGGCGGAGCGGGGTTGTTCTTTAAAAGCTTTGATGTAACTATGCTGCCTGTTATAGCGGGATTTATCGCATTTTCGGGAGTTTCTGTTCTGGCTCAGGTTGCCGCAGTCATTAAACCTGTCGGGTTATCAATAATGCCATATATACTCGGTAAAATCACTCAGGCACTTATTGCTTATCTTCTTATATATATTGCGTCACTTATTTAAAATAAGGCTCTGCATCAGAGGTGATAATATTAAGCTCGGGCAGAGCTTCTTCTAAATAATCCTTCATAAATTCACAGATTATGTTTTCCGTTTCAAAATGTCCTGCATCGATAAGACAAAGTCCAAGCTCGTATGCAAGCTGTGCTTCGTGATGGCGAATGTCCGAGGTTACATAGATATCTGCACCCTCTGAATATGCCGAATGTATTCCGTCACCGCCTGCACCGCTGCAAACGGCAACTGTTTTTATCGGCTTATCGGGCTCGCCAAGATACCGGATTGAGCGACAGCTTAAAACATTTTTGACAAAATCCTTAAAGTCCTCAAGCTCTACGGGTGTTTCAAGCTCGCCTATTCTGCCGATAGTTTCATCATTAAAGTGACGGATGTTTGAAAGCTCAAGCTTGTCTGCAAGTACATCATTCATACCGCCGTCGGCTTTATCAAGATTTGTGTGCGCCGAATACACAGAGATATTGTTGCGGATAAGGGTGGATATTATACCGCCCGAAACATCCGTGTCCAGAATATTTTTAAGAGGTGAAAAAATAAGAGGATGATGCGAGATAATTAAGTCCGCATCGCAATCAATTGCCTTTTGCACATTTTCTGCCGTCACATCAAGGCAGATAAAAGCCGAGCTTACATACTGCTCCTCATCGCCGAGCATAAGTCCTACATTGTCCCATTCTTCTGCAAGAGAACAAGGGGCAAGTCTTTCAATTGCATTTTTAATATCATTTACTTTATACATAATGCTCTCTCCTCAATTTCTTTTAAAAGTGTCATACACTCAAAAAGCTTTTTCTTAGACTCTGCAGATTTTGATGCTTTGAGTCCGTCAACCATATTGTTGAGCTTTTTAGTGCGCTTTAGTAAATACTCATTAAAGTGTTCGGGTTTATTTTCTATCAGTTGTTTGCCAAGATAAAGCTCCAGAGGTGAATAACTCTCGTTTTTGCCCGACCATACTACCGATAATATGTTATAGATTTTGTCATCTTCTTTTGCAAGATGTTCTTCTTTGATAGTCCAGCCATTATTTATAAGAAATTCCCTAAGCTCTGAGTCAGCCGTCATGGGTTGCAGAATGAGCGCCTTCAAAGAGGTCAGCTTATCAATGCCCGCTCTTAAAATTTCGGCGATAACAAGGCCGCCCATACCTGCGATTGCAACGGTATCAGCCTCGTCTTTTTCAAGGGTGTCAACCCCTGCGCCAAGACGCAGACAAATTTTGTCGTTTAAATTAAAGTCCGAAACTGTTTTTTCTGCTCTTAAAAGAGGGCCTTTTTTTATGTCAGAGGCAATAGCGGTATCTGCAATGCCGCTCATACACATAAAGACGGGCAGATATGCGTGGTCTGTTCCTATATCTGCAAAACAGCGACAGTTTGGTATAAGCCTTGCAATAGTATCAAGTCGTGGTGTAAGTGCGGGTAATTTCATAAAAAATCTCCATTCCGCCGTCATACAGTGGCATAAGTTTAAGCTCCTTGCTTGGTTTGATATATTAAGATTATATTAAAAGAGGAAATTTGTCAATATAAAAAGGAAAGAAACACTTTTTGAAGAATGTATATATAGGTGATGATATGAATGTTCGTGAAATAATTGAAGAAAGAGAAAGACAGATGCTATCTCCTTATGCGGTAAAAAGTGCCGATACAATGGGCAGAGAAAGATGCGAAGAAAAATGCGAAATCCGCACAGAGTTTCAGCGTGACCGTGACAGAATAATGTATTCAAAGGCGTTTCGCAGATTAAAGCACAAGACGCAAGTATTCCTCTCGCCTGAGGGCGACCATTATCGCACAAGACTTACGCATACCTTAGAGGTTTCGCAGATTGCAAGAAGCATAGCAAGGGCACTCGGGCTTAATGAGGATTTGACCGAGGCGATTGCACTTGGTCACGATTTGGGGCATACTCCATTCGGCCATGCGGGCGAAAAGGCACTTGCGAATGTTTGTCCATACGGCTTTAAGCATAACGAACATAGCTTGCGTGTAGTTGAGGTGCTTGAAAAGCCGGGCGGTCTTAACCTGACAAAAGAGGTGCGTGACGGAATAGTCTGCCATACCGGAGAACAAGCAGCGTCTACATTAGAGGGGCAGGTTGTGGCTCTTTCTGATAAAATTGCGTATATAAACCACGATATTGATGATGCCATAAGGGGCGGTGTGCTTACCGAGTCGGATTTGCCTAAGGAGTTTACCGATGTGCTTGGCGAAAATCATTCCAAAAGAATAAACACGATGATATGGGCGGTTATTGGTGAGTCTGACGGCATGGCAACAATCGGTATGAGTTCGCAGATTTATGATGCGATGATGGGGATGAGGCAGTTTTTGTTTGAAAATGTCTATATATCTTCCGAGCCTAAAATAGAAGAAAAGAAAGCAAAACGCATAATAGAGGGATTATATGAAGCATATCTTAAAAAGCCGGAGCTTATCCCGAATAACGAGAGTGACATTCATGCATCAATCAGGGATTACATTGCGGGTATGAGTGACAGATATGCAGTTTCAAAATATTCGGAAATTTATATCCCAAAATTCTGGAACCTATAAAAAAGGAAATTTAAGATTTATGTCGAATTCTTATATTATTGCGAAAATATGGGAGGTGAGCGTGTGGCAGACTTTCAAAGCTTCATAGACGAGGTTATCGACAGAAATGATATAACAGAGGTAATATCAGAATATGCAAAAGTCAAAAGAGTAGGAACTCGTTTTGCGGCACTCTGTCCTCTTCATAACGACAAGAAATCGCCATCGCTTTCCATATCGCCTGACAAGCAGTTGTTTCATTGCTTTGGTTGCGGCGCAGGCGGCAATGTAATTCATTTTATTCAGGCGGCAGAGCATCTGGATTTTATGGATGCAGTAAGATTTCTGGCAGAGCGTGCCAAAATCCCCGTTCCCGAATTTCGTTCAGGGAGCAAGCCGCAGAATAATGTAGACCGCAAAGAGCTGATTTATAAAATAAACAGCGAGGCGGCAAGATATTTTTATCAGAACCTTGCGGGAGAGGCAGGAAAGGAAGCTCTTTTATATCTTAAGGACAGAGGGATTAAAAATTCCACCATCAAGATGTTCGGACTTGGCTATGCGCCTGAAGGCTGGACAAACCTTATCGATTATTTAAAGGAAAAAGGCTACAAGGAACACGATATATATGAAGCGGGACTTGCCAAAATCCGTGATAACGGCACATATTACGATGCATTTTATGATGGGCGTGTTATGTTTCCGATTATCAATGTGCAGGGTAATGTAATTGGCTTTGGCGGAAGAATTATGAAAGACAAAGCTAATACGGGCAAATACTTAAATTCGCCCGAAACGATTGTCTTTAAAAAGAAGGACAACTTATTTGGTTTAAACCTTGCTAAAAATGACCGTTCGGGCAGATTGCTTCTGATGGAGGGGTATATGGATGTAATATCTCTGCATCAGGCGGGAATAACAAATGCAGTTGCATCACTCGGTACGGCGTTTACGGAGGAGCAGGCAAAGCTTGTAAAGCGCTACGGAGGCAAGGCGGTGCTTTGCTATGACGCAGATGAGGCGGGCAAAAAAGCAACGCTTCGGGCAGGCGAAATTCTGACAAATCAAGGCATAAAAACAAAGGTTTTGACAATTACCGACGGAAAAGATCCCGACGAGTTTATAAAGACTAAGGGCGGGGATATGTTCAGGGTGTTGATTGAGGGCGCAAAACCGCTCATTGAGTATAGAATTGACGAAATCCAGAAAGAATATAGCATAAACGATGACGAAAAACCGACATTTAAAGATGCCGAAGAAATGATAGAATTCACCGAGAAAGCGGCTCAGGTTTTAGCTGAGATAAAAAATCCTGTGGAATACGAGATTTATCTAAAAAGGATTGCAGATAAATCGGGAGTTTCAATCGATAGCTTAAATGCCGTAGTTACATCAATACGGCGCAAGACAGAAAGTGCTCAGGAGCGTAAAGAGGAGCAGTTAAACCGCAGACGAAGGATTGAAAAATCCGAAGTTGACCCCGCAATCTATAATGCGGAGCAGCTTATGCTCAATCTTTTGTGTGACAAGCCGATTTTTAAAGCGGTTTGTGACAGAGGCGTAACCCCCGAATATTTTACAGAACCAATTCATAAAGCTCTTGCAGAAATCTTGTGGGAGATGTACGAAAAGGAAGACAGAGCGGACACAAATAAGATTTTAGAAATGTTCGACGATACACTTAAAGGAAGAGTCGCAAAAATTTTGCTTGACGATAAAAACATTCAGGACAGAAGAAGGGCATATATTCAGCCTCTTGAAATTCTGCTTGGAGAAAAAAGCAAAAAGGAGCAAAAGACGATGCTTGAAGCGGGCGACTTAGAGGAGCTTGACAAGCTTCTTAAAAAAGGCATAGGGAAACACAGAGGAGGTAATAAATAATGGCTGAAGAAAAAAAGCAGCAAAAGGCAACTCGTAAAATGGTCTTGCAGAATTTATTGGAGCAGGGCAAAAAAACAGGTGTCTTAAGCTACGAAGAGGTTAGTGAAAAACTTGAGGAATTGGAGCTTGATGCGGACCAGATAGAAAAAATGTTTGAATATCTGGAAAAGCACGGAGTTGAAATTGCAGGAACGATAGCAGATGATGACATCGACCTTGATGACGAGGAAATGGAAATCACCAAGGAAGAGCTTGAGGATATGTCTGTTCCGAGCAGTGTCAGCATAGACGACCCCGTGCGTATGTACCTTAAGGAAATCGGTAAGGTAGACTTGCTCTCGGGCGAAGAGGAGGCAGAACTTGCTCAGCGTATGTCAGAGGGTGACAGAGCTGCCAAGAAAAAGCTTGCAGAGGCTAACCTTCGTCTTGTTGTAAGTATTGCAAAAAGATATGTGGGCAGAGGTATGCTCTTGCTTGACTTAATTCAGGAGGGTAACCTTGGTCTTATAAAAGCGGTTGAAAAGTTTGACTATACCAAAGGTTATAAGTTCTCGACCTATGCAACCTGGTGGATAAGACAGGCGATAACAAGAGCCATCGCCGATCAGGCAAGAACCATTCGTATTCCCGTTCATATGGTAGAAACGATAAACAAGCTTGTAAGAGCATCAAGACAGCTTGTTCAGGAGCTTGGCAGAGATCCGCTTCCCGAAGAAATCGCAAAGGAAGTTAATATGCCTGTTGATAAAGTAGGCGAGATAATGAAAATCGCACAAGAGCCGGTTTCGTTTGAAACACCAATCGGCGAAGAAGAGGACAGTCATCTTGGAGATTTCATTCAGGACGAAGATGCTCCGACACCATCAGATGCGGCAACCTTTACTCTCTTAAAAGAACAGCTTGTAGAGGTTTTAAGCACGCTGACACCGAGAGAAGAAAAGGTATTGAGATTGAGATTTGGTCTTGATGACGGCAGAGCACGCACTCTTGAAGAGGTTGGTAAAGAATTCGATGTAACAAGAGAGCGTATCCGTCAGATTGAGGCAAAGGCACTCAGAAAGCTCAGACATCCAAGCCGTAGCAGAAAGCTCAAGGATTACCTTGAATAATATATTTGAAAGGAATTGATTTATTGTGGATTCGTTGCCCCCGCAACTTATGCTGTTATGTTTGTCGATTTTAGTTGTGATTGGATTTATAAATGCGCTTGCAAAATCCGTAAATGAGCAAGACGATGCGGTTGAAATCGCCTCAAACAAGCTTTTATTGTTTATCGGAGTTTTATTTTATGCTATCCTTAAAAACTCTGTGGTAAGCCTTATGAGTTTTGCAAAATATAAAGCGCTGATACATATTCTTGCGTTTTTGATAATCACTTTGATAATTATGGTGTTCTATACCATATTCCTTGTAATGATACCAAGACGAATTGGTGCAAAATATGAGGAACGCTTAAGTAAGGCGTTTTCGGGCTATGTCAAGTTTTTAAATGTTGCTAAAGCTCCATTTATGGCGTTTTGTGAGGCGGTAAGCCGTATGGTTACCAAGCCTTTCGGCATCAGGGACGAGGATGTGGAAGAAGAGGTCACGGAAGAAGAAATTCGACTTATGGTAGACATCGGTTCTGAAAGCGGAACTATTGACGATGACGAAAAGCAGATGATACACAACATTTTCGAGATGGACGATAAGCTTGTGACCGAGATTATGACGCACAGAACAGAGGCATCTATTTTATGGATAGAGGACAGCCTTGAAAAATGGAAAGAAGTTATTGACGAAACAAACCACACCAGATACCCCGTGTGCGGCGAAAGTATAGACGATGTTATCGGCGTTGTGAACAGTCGTGATTTCTACCGATTTTTATTAAGTGGTGAAAAGGATGTAAAGGCAATTCTGCGCGAGGTTTATTTTATCCCCGACACCGTTAAGGCGGACGAGCTTTTATCGCAGATGCAGGAAGAAAATGAGCATATGGCGGTCATAATGGACGAGTTTGGCGGATTTCAGGGTATTGTAACGCAAGAGGACTTGATTGAAGAAATCGTAGGCGAGCTTTACAGCGAGTATGACGAGATTGAAGTTGAAGAAAGCGATATAGTTAAAGTTTCGGACAATGTATGGCAGATAGACGGACTTGCAGAAATTGAGGATATCGAAGAAGAACTTCAAATCGAGATAGAAGAGGGCGATTATAATACAATGGCGGGACTCGTGCTCAGTGCTCTTGAAACAATTCCCGCAGACGGAGATACATTCAGTGTGGAAATCGGCAACTTAAAGATAGATGTTTTATCTGTCGTAGACCACAGAATTGAAAAAACAGTGGTTACAATAATAGAAAACGAACCCCAGGAAGCTGAATAAATGTGTTTTTAATAGCTGTTGCTTTTGCAATGGCTATTTTTTTGTGAAAAAATCTTTGAAAATGTTTGTTTTATCTGTTTTTGGTATTGACTTTTTCTGCGTTTTGTTATAAAATATGATTGTATCATACAAAAATCAAAAGGAGGAGTAGGATGAAAAGGCTTGTTGTTTGTGACTTTGACGGTACAATTCGCAGAAAAAATGACAGAAATCATACACGCCGTGTTCTTGAAAAGCTTAAGTCTTTGCCGACAGATGTAACATTTGCGGTAGCCAGCGGAAGACCGCTGCATCTCCTCAGAAGATATTTTGATTGTTTTAAGGATGTATATATAATAAGCTGCGACGGTGCTCTTATAACCAGAGATAACGAGATAATATATGAAAGTCCGATTTCACAGAATGTACTCGAAAGTTCTGCGAAATATGATGAATGGGTAGCGTATGGCGAATGTATCTCTTATCTTCATTATAAAAGCAGAGCGCGGGGCAGAGAATGGATGAAGATGTTTAAAAACCACGCAGTAAGCGTTTCGGGGTTTTCTGAAATTCCCGAGAATGTCTACAAAATATTTTTTCCGCAGAAAATCAAAGAAATTGACGGTCTTTCAAAATGCTATTCGGGATATGAGATTAGCGAATTTGTGAATGCCGACAAAGGAAAAGCGATAGAATTTTTGAAAAGTAAGCTTAATATAAGCACAGAAAATGTAATTTCATTCGGTGACAGCGATAACGATATTCCTATGTTTAATGCGTCGGGCAAAAGCTATGCTTATTACTGCGGCGCACAGTCGGCAATACGCCTTGCCGACCAAACCTTTTCGGATTTAAGAGAGGAGCTTGATAAGCTATGAAAAACTTTAATTTTGAGCCAATAAAAAAATCGCCAAGAATTGATAAGCTGATTGAGGATTTGTTCCGCAAGATGCCGAGCGTTGAGGCAGACCGTGCGGTTCTTGTGACCGAAAGCTATAAGCAGACAGAGAGTCTGCCCATTATCACAAGAAGAGCAAAGGCGTTTGCTCATATTTTAAAGAATATTCCTATTGTAATAAGAGATAACGAGCTTATCGTAGGAAGCGCAACCGTTCAGCCAAGGAGCTGTCAGACCTTCCCCGAATATTCTTTTGAATGGCTTGAGGGTGAGCTTGATACTCTCGAAACAAGAACGGCAGACCCGTTCACTGTTTCTGAAGAGGTAAAGACAAAGCTTCGAAGTATTTTCCCTTATTGGAAAGGCAAGACCACAAGCGACCTTGCGTTTTCTTATATGGCGCCCGAAACAAGAGATGCAATTGAGCATAACATTTTCACACCGGGCAACTATTTTTATAATGGAATAGGACATGTCACGGTTACATACGACAAGGTATTAAAGATTGGTTATCGCGGTATTATGGCAGAGGCAGAAAATGAGCTTAAGGTGCTTGATGTTTCTCAACCCGAGTATTCAACCAGAAAGGCGTTTTTAGAGGCTGTAATCGAGTCTTGCGAAGCGGTAATCGGTTATGCAAAGCGTTATGCAGAGCTTGCCGAAAAGCAGGCAGAGGCGTGCGATGATGTTCGTAAAAAGGAGCTTTTGCAGATTGCTAAAAACTGTCAGAGAGTTCCCGAATTTGGTGCAACATCTTTTTATGAGGCGTGTCAGAGCTTCTGGTTTGTGCAGATGCTTTTGCAGACCGAGAGCAGCGGACATTCTATTTCGCCCGGAAGATTTGACCAATATATGTATCCGTATTTTAAAGCGGACATTGAAAGCGGTAAAATTTCAAGAGAGTTTGCACAGGAGCTTATCGATTGTATATGGGTAAAGCTTAACGATTTAAACAAGGTAAGAGATGCGGCAT
>JAZREZ010000004.1:0-2262 GCA_045661045.1 Clostridia bacterium | reverse complement strand
GAAAAGCTACAGGCAGACGGATATAGCATCGTACCAATATCCCAGCTTATATATGCAGATAATTATGAAATTGATAATGCAGGTAAGCAATGTCCTCTACCCATAAACTAAAAAAACAGGCGAAAAATTCGCCTGTTTTTTTAGTTTGCTTTTTTTTGTTGTTTATATTTTTCCCTGGTGGCACAACCACCTCTTATATGCCGCTCTTGCTTATTTTCAAGCAAAATCAAGCGGATTTCATTAGCTAAACTTAAGTTAATTTCTGAGAGCCTTTCTGTTATATCTTTATGTACGGTAGATTTAGAAATTCCAAAGTGTTTTGCAGCCGAGCGAACGGTTGCTTTTTTCTCTATAATGTAGTGCGCAACATTTACAGTTCTCTCTTCTATATATGAATTCATAAAAACTCCCCTTTTTCATATTTCATTTTAATTATATGAAAAAGGGGTGGCGTTAATTACTTTAATTTTTATTCATTACAAATTAATTTAATATCGAAACCAACCCATAGGTTATCATTATTATGTAAGAAAAGATGGAAGCATATATTCCGGAAGACCAATTGGAACAGTTGGCGCACACTGTTTAAATTACAACAACAAATTGGATTTTGTATAAAATAGTAAACAAGGAGTGACACAAATGTCAAAGATATTAAAAAGTGCATCTTTATGGAGTGCTATCTTAACACTTATATATTTAATCATCAAAAATTGGATTGGTATTGAAATTCCTGCCTGGAATGATATTTCTGCACAGATTGTAGCAATTTTATCTATCCTTTGGAATAGTTAACAAAAATCCTGGAAGCCGCACAAACTGCGGCTTTCAGGATTTTATTTTTTATATACGGATATGCTCAAGCAGTCCTCTACAGCCGTCTAATACATCAGTATATGTTATATCAAAATCGCCCGTATACCAGGGGTCTGCTACATCTCCGGGGTGATCAGTATAATCCATCAAAAGAGATACCTTTTTTTCTAAATCATCACCCACAAATTTCGCCATATTTCTTATATTATATCTGTCCATTGCAACAATATAATCATAATAAGCATAATCTTCTTTTGTCATCTGCCGAGCAGTTTTGCCAATACAGGAAATTCCGTGCTCTTCAAGCTTTCTTTTTGCGGGAGGGTAAACGGGGTTTCCTATTTCCTCTCTGCTTGTTGCGCAGGATGCAATTTCAAATTTATCCGAAAGTCCGTTTTTGCGAACCATCTCCTTCATAATAAATTCTGCCATAGGACTTCTGCATATATTACCATGACAAACAAAAAGTATTTTTATCATACCAAATTCTCTCCCTTAAACACTATATAAAGAAATCGTTCAAATAAAGCATAATTGATGCAGAATTTGTAGCTTTTTTCATCTTAAAATCCTTTTAATCAAAAAATTCTATCGTATGAACATCTGTAAATATTTCGCCGCTTGTTAGCTCTACTATACCTTTCTTTTTCTCGATTTCATAGACAGAACCTACAAGATCGGGAAGTCCGCACCAGGGTTCAAGGCACACATAGTTTGCATTCGGCTTTGTCCAAATCAGAAAATACTCTGCGTTGTCAAATTTAAGAACAATCTTTTTACTGCTGCTTCTGTGCTTTAATGTTACATTTTTGAATTTAACATCCTTAAACACAAGAGCATCTTTTGTAAAATATTCATACTTAAGCGGAAGAACATTATTATCCTCAAGCACTCTTACCGAATTATACGAGAGCAAGCCTCCCTCCAATGTAAATCGGTCAAGTGTTTGGTTTTCATCAAATATCACATCATATTCTTCAATTCCCTCGGGGCAACTATAACCCTCGTGCGCTCCGATTGAAAAATACATATTCCCATCCGTCAGATTTTCTACAATATTGGTGACCTTAAGCGTGTTTCCTATAACCTCAAAGACAATTTTAAACACAAAATCAAACGGATAAGATTTGCGGATATTTTCGTCAGGCTTTAATACAAATTCTGCTTTTGAGTCACTTAAAAGTTTTCCCTCAAATTCAGCTTTTTTGGCAAAGCCATGCTTTTCAAGGTTATATTTTTCACCGTTATATATGTATGTATCTTCCTTTAAACCACCGCAAATCGGAAACAAAACAGGTGCTCTGTAACTCCACACATTTGCATCGCCATTCCACAAAAATTCGGTATCCTTACTATTGATGTACATAAGTTCGCTACCGAATGTGTCTATTCCAACTGTAAGCTTTTCATTTTTTATTTCTATTACTGACATATCTTATCTCCTTT
>JAZREZ010000003.1:0-2754 GCA_045661045.1 Clostridia bacterium | reverse complement strand
AGATAATCAAGGCCAGGACAATACAGGTAATTCCGAGTACGGTTCTGTTTTTAAATACTTCAAGAAATTTCAAATTAACACCTCCAAAACTGTTGTTACTATATACCCGACTGTCAGTGCAGGAACGAAGGGAAAGAGTTGCTTCCCCTTTCCCTTCTTAATCTCTGAAACGAGACCTGCTATTATAAAAACAATGCATCCTATTATCACAGTAACGATGGTTGGCGCTAAACCTAAAGAAAAGCCAAGAGCAGCGACTATTAAAACATCGCCACCGCCCATACATCTGCCCTTGTTTTGGGCAAAATAAAACGGCACTGATAAAAGACAACCGAGCATATTTGACGCTCTAAAGTCTATCAGTGCCGAGAGTATCAGCAGGATAATGTATATGTATGGGACCTCCCTTTTCTTAAAATCAGTTACCGTTGCTAATAACAAGATGCATAGTATTGCGAAGGATTTCATCAGTTCGAGTAGTTGAACATTTCCTGAATTTTCTGAGTCAAAGTTGGCAACACCGTGTCATCCATAAGTGCATAAAGTCCTGCAAGGAGCAAAGCACCAAGAACCACGGAAAGAAGCACGATGATTGCTGTGTCAACCGCACCCTGACCACTTTTGTCACGAAACCTCTTTTTGAGGTTTTCTTTTGCGAGTATAATTTTGGTTGTAAATTTCTTCATATCACATTTCCTCCAATTTCTTAGAATATGCATCAAGTACTGCCTTTTCGAGTTCGTCACGGAGTTCTTTCTTCACAGGGAAGCAAACATCCTTGAACTCTCCTGTTCGAGTCTTTCTGCTCGGCATTGCGACAAATCTGCCGTGAATACCGTCTACGACCTTAATCCCTTTAATCAAGAAAGCATCATCAATGCAAACACTTGCATATGCTTTCAGCTTTTCATCAGCAATAATTGCCGAAATTCTGGCTTCCAATTTCATGTGTCTCACCTCCCTTCAAATCAATGTTGCTACATAGTGATTCTGAAGGTTTCGACTTGAAAGCTCTCTTCCTTTTCGGAAGGTGTATAAGTCTCTTCCGGCTCTGCCATAGGTTTCTGTTCCGGCTCTGCATCATTTGTTTTCAATGGTGCAGGTTCTGCGGTCTTAACCGCCTCAAAAACCCTGTTTTGGATTCTTTCCGGTATTTTCTCCTTTGGCCTTTCAATCTTTTGTTCTACGGTCATTTTTGGCTCGTTAAAGTGCATGAGCTTTTCGAAGCTTGTAGGGTTTACATAGTAGAACTCGCTTGAGTTTTCATCGTAGAGTTCAATAACATCGGAAATATATATACCACCCTCGGTAAATCCTTCGGGTTTATTCGGACCGTCAAACCGGTCATATATTCCTTCAAGGTCATTTGTTCCGACATTGCCATCATAAACAACCTTATAATCTGCCACATTCGGCTCTTTGAATCCTCTTTCTTTAAGTTCTTTATAACCTATAAACCTCATACGGACATTAGTGTTAGCTTTCAACTGATACAGACGGCAGTTTTTAAGTGCTATCTGTTCAGGGTTCATTATTTCTCCCTTTATCAGTCTGTCGTAAATATCCTTTTGCCACTCGATCTTAAAGCCATTTTCTTTGCCGAGAAAATCCGCAATATCTGCCTTTTTAAACATTTCGTCTACGAAGGCAGTATCGTTCTTTACATAACCTACTCTGTTGCCGTAATATTCTAATATACCCTCCTTTGTAATATTAATAGATTTCATGTCCACACCTCCTCATTTTGTATTACACCTTCTCATCATGAGTAAATGTATCTTTCTTGTCTGCCTTATCCTTAACCACTCCGTATTCGGTGATTGCAACCTTTTCGGTATTCATCAAATCAACGGAGTATGAGGCAAAATTAAAATGCTTTGAGAAAGCTTCAGGAACTATTCCGCCGAAAGTTTCGTCATATATCTCCTTTGCATATTCAATTGCCGATGATGATTCAGGATACAAAACAAAATCCTGCATCCTGTTCGCATACGCTATGGCATCATCAAGCACCGTGCATCCGAAACCTTCTATAATTGCTTTGTATTTTGCAAGCTCACCTGTTCTTTCCATATCTCTCATTCTGTGAGCGAGAGAATTCAAAAGCCCAAGTTGAGACAGATCCTTTATGCACATAGGAATTGTTGATTCCATACTCTGTACTGCCATAAGCACGCAATCGTCAAAGGATTCGACACCCAGCCCTTTTAGGAAATTAGCCTTACCTTCCTTTGAAGCAGGAAGCACAAGCCAATCCTTAACTGCACCGTCTTTTGACTCTATAAGCAATTTGAATATATACTTGTCATCCTCAAATGTTTCAGGGAAATGCTCACCGTCATAGACTTCGGCATATTCCTTATCATTGCAAGTGAAGTATCCGTCTTCGGTGAATAATCCACCTTCTGAATTCTTAATCTTTTCGCCTACTGCTTTGTAGTCTATAAAGTTCCAAGCTTCTTTAGGCATAGATACAATCCAGTCAAGCATTCCGTTATCTACATACATTCTGCCAAGTGATTCAGCATCGAATATTCCATCAATGATTTCACTCTTGTCCAGATTGTATGCATTATTGATAAGACTGTTAATATCCAAAAGAGAAAGACCTTTCTTTTCCATATATCCTCTGAACTGCTTATGTTCATAGATGGAAAATCTACTCATTACCCTTGCAAGATAATTGAGCTTTGAAAGGTCCATAGTTTCCGCCTTTAAATCTACTGCAATGTCAAATCCGTATAACCTGCACTC
>JAZREZ010000002.1:0-30769 GCA_045661045.1 Clostridia bacterium | reverse complement strand
CTCCAGGTAATTTCTTTTCTGTATGCCTCACTCGGATTTGCCTCAATGAGCGAGTATTCTCTCCATGTCATTCTGCTTTGATTTTCAAGCTTTGGATTGATTTCTACAAGACTTATGTCATTGGGATAGAAATCTGCATTTTTCTTTAAAATATCCGTGATTGGCATTTCTTTAGTCTCCTTTACTGACCAAGTGATTCTTTTTTATAAACAGTTACTACTTCATCGTAGCATTTAAACATATCATTAACCTTTTCCTTATCGGGAGCCTTTGTAAACCAGGACACAATCGGAACAATTATAAAGCCTGCAAGCATTGCAACTACACCGCAGTTAATGGGTGATTGCAAAAGCGTCGGGAATGAGCTTCTGAAAAGCATATTTGCAATAAGCAATGCCGATGCAAACACAAAGTTTACAGCAACCGATGCTTTAGTAACTTTCTTCCAGTACAAGCCGAGCAGGAACGGAGCTAAAAATGCACCTGCAAGCGCTCCCCACGAAATTCCCATCATATCGGCAATAAAGCCAAGCTTATCCTTAAAGAGAGCAATTATTGCAGAAATTATGATGAACAATGCGATAAATATTCTGAGAACCAAAATCTGTTTCTTTTCGCTCATATCCTTAACAATATTGTCCTTAATTAAGTCAAGTGTCATAGTTGAACTTGATGCTAAAACAAGCGATGAAAGCGTTGACATTGATGCAGATAAAACAAGCACTATAACCACACCGATTAAAACGTCACCTACACCGCTCAGCATCTGCGGAATAATCGCATCAAAATCATTTAAAACACCATTTACAAATACTCCGTCAATGAGAGCGAGCTTATCGCTGTAAAGTCTGCCAAATCCGCCTAAGAAGTAGCAACCGCCTGCAACTATGAGCGCAAATACAGTTGATATAACTGTACCCTTATTTATATCCTTTTCGCTTTTTATAGCGTAAAATTTCTGAACCATCTGCGGAAGTCCCCAAGTACCGAGCGATGTCAAAATAACCACAAACAAGAGTCCAAGCGGGTCGGGTCCGAAGAATGATGCAAATACACCGGGTGCATTTGAAACAGCTTCATCAGAAATCCGTGCAAGCCCATCAAGTGCATCCATAAATCCGCCGTTCTGTGTAAGAACTGCCACAATAACCAAAGCTATACCAACAAGCATAATTATTCCCTGAATAAAGTCATTTATTGCCGTTGCCATATAACCGCCTGCAATAACATAAATTCCCGTAAGAATTGCCATAACAATTACACAAGTTGAGTAATCAACACTTGGAAACGCCATCGAGAAAAGTCGTGAAAGTCCATTGTAAAGTGACGCAGTATATGGAATTAAAAAAACGAATACAATTATCGATGCAACTATTTTAAGTCCCTTGCTTAAGTATCTCTTTTCAAAAAATTCGGGCATTGTCGCACTATGTAAATGCTGACTCATAAGTCTTGTTCTTCTGCCGAGTATTACCCACGCCATAAGCGAACCTATAATTGCATTGCCTATACCAATCCAGGTGGATGCTATACCAAACTTCCAACCAAACTGCCCTGCATAACCAACAAAAATTACTGCCGAAAAGTATGATGTTCCATAGGCAAAAGCTGTAAGCCAGGGACCTACGTTGCGTCCGCCGAGAACGAAGCCATTAACATCTGTCGTATGTTTTCTGCAATACAGGCCAACAGCAATCATGATTGCAAAAAACACTACCAATAAAACCAATTTTACCATTTTACATCTTCCCTTTCTTAAGGGCATAGAAAAACGCCCCCATATAATTATGAGGGCGATTACAAATCGCGGTACCACCTCATTTTACTTCTTTCTCGCGGAAGAAGCCTTTACGAGTACAGCCAAGGCAAAGCTTATACTCTTTTGCTGTAACGGGCAATCCCGTCGTAGCCTACTAAGAATAAACTCTTTTCGGTACGCAGCTCGCAGAATGTATTCAGATAATCCCGCACTACTGTCTCGCAGCAACCGACAGCTCTCTCAAAGTCCTGAAGAAAATCCTACTTGTTTCCGGTCATCGCCTTTGAATATTTTTTATTATTATAATCTTTTTGTCTTATAATGTCAAGACTTTTTATAAAAATATATTTACAAAATCTAATTTTGCGTATATAATATATGTATTCATTATAATTGAAACGGAGATGTATAAAATGTATATAGGTATTGATTTAGGCGGTACTAATATTGCAATCGGAATAGTTGACGAAGACGGTAAAATTTTAAAGCAGGGTTCAAGACCGACACTTGGAACTCGTCATTATTCCGAAATCGTTAAGGATATGGCAGAGCTTTCATTAGAGCTCGTTTCCGAATGTGGCTTAACCATAAACGATATCAAAGCAATAGGAATCGGTTCACCCGGAACTATTGACACCGAAAACGGTGTGGTTTTATATTCACCCAATTTAGAGGGCTGGCACAATGTCCCTCTTGCTGAAGAGCTTAGAAAATATATCGATGTTCCCGTTGTTATCGAAAACGACGCAAATGCTGCTGCATTTGGCGAATACATCGCAAACGGCAATGGTTCTGATTACTTTGTTGCCATAACTCTCGGAACGGGTGTCGGCAGCGGACTTATTATAAATAAAAAGATTTATCGTGGCTTTAACGGCGCTGCAACCGAATTTGGTCACGCAACCTTAGTTCACAACGGTGTAACCTGCGGTTGCGGCAAAAAGGGTTGTTGGGAGGCATACGCATCAGTCAGCGCACTTATCCGCCAGACAAAAGAAGCCATTGCAAAGCATCCTGAATCACCTATGGCTAAAGATGAAAAGGTTTCAGGCAGAACTGCCTTCGATGCCGCAAAGGCGGGCGACCCGATAGCTCAAGAGGTTGTAGATAAATACATTGAATATGTGGCAAACGGAATTTTCAATATAATCAATATGCTTCAACCCGAAATTATAGTTATCGGCGGTGGTATCAGCAAGGAAGGCGATTATCTTTTAAATCCCATCAATAAATATTTAAGCGATAATGTTTATTGTGATAAAGTACCACAGCCTGAAATCAAAATTGCAACACTCAGAAATGATGCGGGTATTGTAGGCGCCGCACTCGCTGCTAAAATCTAATATAAAAGCTCCTCTTTTCAAAGAGGAGCTTTATTTTACATATTTTCGGTTTTCTCAAGTGCGGCACCGAGTTTTTTCATAACATCATTTACAGAAAATACTGCTGTTTCGTCTATTTTGATTGCATCATCATTTTCAACAATCCAATATCCCATAAGCTCGGTTATTCCTGCAACTCTCTTGATTATATGATAGCCATAATCCGTTTTTACGGGGTCACTTATCTGGTCAATTTTAAGCGCAAATGCCGCTTTTTCAAATGGTTCTACCATTTCGCCTTTTCCAAAGGTATATCCCGTGTCGGGTTCTGCTGTATCCTCATTATATTGGTGCATAAGTTCTACAAAATCCTCGCCCTTTTTAGCCCTTGAGGCAATCTTTTTGGCAGTAGCACTATCAGAAACAAGAATATGAAGAGCAGTCGCATAATCATCGCCGGCATAATCCTTTAAAACCGACATATCTTCTGGATAATACAGTTCGGGACGATTTACCAAATCATCCTGAACCAGCTGGCGTTCCATAAGACTTACATACATTTCTTTGTACTGTTCAAAGCCTGTAAGTCCCATCGCTTGTGTCAAAATTTCCAGTTCTTCTTCTCCGTACACCATCTTTAAATATTCAACCTCTGCATTTATTGCTTCGATATACTCTGCAGTTAAGAAAGTATCGTTCTTTTTGCCCATTTGAACCAAAAGAACCTCTGAGATAGCATCATAAAAAGCTTGCTCTATAATCGTTTCAGAAATTTTTCTGCCGTTTTCTTTAGAATCCCAATTATAGTTCTGCATCTGGAAAGGTGTAAGCTTATATCTATTTGCATAAAGAGAACCATTTGCCGAGATATGATAGTTAATATCCCAATCGGTTATATAATCATCATTTATCCAAACAACAACCTTACCTAAATTTTTATCCGAATACGCTCTGTATTCTTCTGAATAAATTCTAAGCACGGTTGCAACCGCTTGTTCAACTGTAAAACTTTCAAATGGAGAAAATTTATAATCAGCGGTTCCCTGCATAACGCCAAGAGTGCGCATTGCATAAACTGCATCCTTTGCCCAATCAGAAATTATTTTTTCGTCGTTGTAATATACATATTCCTTTACATCAGGAGTTGACATACCCAAAAATGATGTCATACGATAAAGAATGGTTGCCGCTTCTTCACGGGTAAGCTTATCGTCAGGAGCAAACAATCCGTCGCCCTTACCATTTATCACGCCGATTTTATTAAGGAGCAAAATATCTTTGTCATCTTCAATATCAGTAAACGGATTTTCGATAATATCTTGCGGAAGCTCAGCTCCAAGACTTTCTAATACATTAACTGATAATTCACAGAACTTTGCACGGCTTATATCCTGGGTGAAATCTTCAATCGCAAAGTCTTCGTTCACGATATTTACACTCTTTGCAAGTGCAATCGTATCAACTGCCCAATCCGAAATTGTTTCCTGAGCAAAAACAGGAACAGAACAGAGCAAAACAAAGCTTAAAACTACTGAAACTAATCTTCTCATAAATTACCTCCGATTATTTTTTCATTTCTTCAGCCTTTTTAACGCAAGCATTTATTGCACTTTGAATAACGGAGCGAAATCCGTTTTTCTCAAGGTCGCAAACCGCCGATATTGTAGTACCGCCCGGCGAACAAACATTATCTTTTAACTGTTCGGGGTGTATATCGGTTTCAAGCACCATTTTAGCGCTTCCCTCAACCGCTTTTGCCGATAGCTTAAGCGCTTGTGCTTTAGTAAGTCCATAAGAAACTCCCGCATCAGCCATTGCATCAATTAACATATACACATAAGCAGGACTGCTTCCGTGAAGTGCAGTTGCTATATTCATAAATTTTTCGGGCATAACTTCGGTTTCTCCAACGCCTGAAAGTATATCACAAACCTCTGAAACCTCAGCTTTTGAAAGGTTTTTGTTTGGGGTAATCACTGTCATACCACAGCCTACCTGAGCGGGCGTATTTGGCATTGCCCGAACAATCTTTTTATCCCCGCCAAGTTTTTCTTCCAGGAAAGAAAGAGATACGCCTGCTGCTATTGACAGATAAATCTTATCCGAAAAGCCTTGCATCTCCTCAAGAACCGAGCCGATAACATTTGGCTTTACGGCAAAGATAATCAAATCACTGAACGACTCTGCCTCTTTGGCATCGCTTGTGGTGTTAACGCCTCTTAATCCCCACATTTCTTTCTTTGATGCATCACATTCTGACACTATTATATCGGTTGCAGACTTTCCTGACGAAATAAGCCCGCCAACCAATGCGGATGCCATATTACCTCCGCCGATAAATCCTATTTTCATAAGAATTTCTCCTTTTAAACGGTAAGCTCAACATCGCCCGCCATAGAATTATTTTCTTTGAGCAACGGCTCAACATACTCTTTTATAAGTTCTTCCACCTGATTTGGTGCTCTTCCTATAAAGTTTTCGGGTTTCAAAATCTTTTCGACCTCTTCAAAAGTAAGGTCAAAAGACTTATCACTCACAATACGCTCTATAAGGTCGTTTTTGCCGCCCTCTTCCTTTACTACTCTGCCTGCCGCCATAGAGTGAACCCTGATTTTTTCGTGAAGCTCCTGTCTGTCGCCGCCCTTTTTAACTGCATCCATCATAATGTTCTCAGTAGCCATAAACGGAAGCTCTGCCATTACATGAGCCTCGATTACTTTGGGGTAAACAACAAGTCCTGATGCTACATTTATATAGATGTTAAGTATCGCATCAACAGTCAAAAACGCTTCTGCTACGCTTATTCTTTTGTTTGCAGAATCATCAAGAGTTCTCTCAAACCATTGAGTAGATGTTGTAATCGCAGGATTTAACGCATCTACTATTGCGTAGCGGGCAAGAGCACAAATTCGCTCTGAACGCATTGGGTTTCTTTTGTACGCCATTGCGGATGAACCAATCTGTGATTTTTCAAATGGTTCTTCAATCTCTTTAAGGTGTTGCAAAAGTCTTATATCGTTTGCAAACTTATACGCACTTTGTGCAACAGAGCTTAATACCGACAGCATCTGATAATCAAGCTTTCTTGAATATGTCTGTCCCGAAACCGGATAAACCTTTGAATAACCAAGCTTTTCGGCAATCTTTAAATCAAGAGCTTTTACCTTTTCGGTGTCACCGTCAAAGAGCTCCATAAAGCTTGCCTGAGTACCCGTAGTTCCCTTTGAGCCAAGCAAAGCGGCGCGTGACAGTTGAAAATCCACATTTTCAAGGTCCATTATAAGCTCCCAAAGCCAGAGCGATGCACGCTTTCCGACAGTTGTAAGCTGTGCGGGCTGAAAGTGTGTAAAGCCAAGAGTTGGCATATCCTTATACTTGAGTGCAAAATCCTTTAAAAGTGAAATAACCTTTAAAAGCTTTGATTTTATAAGCTCAAGTCCCTCATACATAATGATAATATCGGTATTATCGCCTACATAGCAAGAAGTTGCACCAAGGTGGATTATTCCCTTTGCATCAGGGCATTGAACCCCATACGCATATACATGCGACATAACATCGTGACGAACTTCTTTCTCTCTCTGCTCTGCAACATCGTAGTTTATGTTATCAACATTTGCCTTAAGCTGCTCAATTTGTTCATCGGTTATAGAAAGGCCAAGTTCTTTTTCAGCCTCTGCAAGAGCAACCCAGAGCTTTCGCCATGTTTTGAATTTTTTATCAGGAGAGAAAATATATTTCATCTCCTTGCTTGCATATCTTGAATTAAGAGGACTTTCGTAGGTATCCTTTATCATTTAAATCATCCTTTGTAAATTTTAGTATCCGCCCTGCAAATACTTTTCAATTCTGTCAAGACCTGTTTTTATTACTTCCATTGAAGTTGCATATGAAAGTCTTACATATCCGTCAATTCCAAAGCCTTCGCTCGGAACGAGTGCAACAAGCGCTCTCTCTAAAATGTCCTCACAAAGCTCATTTGCGGTATTTATCATTTTGCCGTAATGTTCTTTGCCCAAAACATTTTTAACATTCATAAAGATATAGAATGCGCCATTAGGGTTTGTGCAGCTTATGCCATCAATGCTGTTTATACGCTCTACCATATAATTACGACGCTCAGCGTAAACCTTTTTCATTTCGTCAATAAAGCTCTGGTCACCATTGAGTGCCTCAACTGCTGCTGCCTGAGCTATTGAGTTGGGGTTTGATGTTGCGTGGCTCTGAATGTTACCCATTGCCTTTGCGAGCTTTTCATTTGATGCGGTAAAACCAATTCTCCAACCAGTCATAGCGTATGTTTTTGCCATTCCGTTAACTATAATTGTAAGGTCACGGATTTCGTCACCGAGTGTTGCAATATTTGTATGCTCACCCTCGTAGATAAGCTTTTCGTATATTTCATCAAATACGACATAGATATTATTTTCAACTGCAACCTTTGCAATTTCAACAAGCTCATCTTTGTTATAAATCATACCCGTCGGATTGCTTGGTGTATTTAAAACAAGTGCTCTTGTTTTTGGAGTGATTGCAGCTTTAAACTGTTCAATAGTAAACTTAAAACCTGTTTCTTCAGTTGTATCAATATATACGGGAACTGCATCTGCAAGCTTAACCATTTCAGGATAGCTAACCCAGAAAGGTGTTGGAATGATAACTTCATCACCAGGCTCACATATACACATAAATGTATTTGTAAGTGCATGCTTACCGCCGTTACTGATTACAATGTTTGACGGCTTATATTCAAGTCCTGTATCTCTTTTAATTTTATCACAAACTGCCTGCTTAAGTTCAAGAGTACCCGATGCAGGTGTATATTTTGTGATATTCTCTTCAATAGCACGGATGCCCGCCTGTTTAATGTTATCAGGTGTATTAAAGTCAGGCTCTCCCGCACCAAAACCAACTACAGGTATACCCTGCTTTTTCATTTCCTTAAATTTTGAGTCAATCGCAAGTGTGGGCGACGGACTGATAGCTGATGCCTTCTTAGAAATTGTAAGTTCCATTTAACGTTCCTCCATTTTATTCATATCCTATTTATTGTAATATAAATATGCTCAAATTGCAATAAAATTCTTTGAAAAATATTTATTTTCGACCTAATGCATCATAAAATATCCTGTAAAAGTTTTCAAATTTTACATTTTGTATTATTTGCTCACTAAATCCCCTTGCTTCCATACTGTCAAACAGCTTTTTCATATCCTGAACTCCGTTTAATCCAATCGGAAGTTTTGGCACTCCGTCAAAGTCGGAGCCAAGCCCTAAAATGTCCTTTCCGCCAAGCTTTAATATATACTCGATATGGTCAACAATTCGCTCTATGCTACAACTTCCGCTGTTATCTAAAAATTCAGGATAAAAATTTATCCCTATCCCGCAACCTCTTTCAATCATTGCGCTTATCTGTTCATCGGACAAATTCCTAGGATGCGAGCATAACGCCTTTGCGCACGAATGCGATGCTACGAATGGATATTTCGTATATTTTAAAACATCCCAGAAGCCTTTTTCGCAAATGTGGGACACATCTACAATTATACCCATTTCTTCCATCTTTTTAACTGCATTTTTTCCAAACTCTGTAAGTCCTGTGTTGTCCTCAAGTATTCCGCCCGCCAGCTCATTTGTGTAATTCCAGGTAAGAGTTATAAGTCTTACCCCTGCTTTGTAAAACATATCAATGGCATCAAGGCTTCCCTCAAGTGCTTCTGCGCCCTCTATCGCAAGAATTGAATACACGCCGCTGTTTTCTTTAGCTCTTTCGAGATCTTTTTCAGAAAGTATCGCTGAAATTTCAGACTTGTTTTGCTCAAGCTCGCTTTTATACCTTTCAATCAGCGAAAGGCAATGCTTTACGGGCGGTATCTTAATGCTTTTTTTATCAATGAATGCTGCAAAAACTTGAATGTATGTGCCGTACTCTCTCATTTTTTCTATATCAAGGTGCAAATCATTTTTATTAAGCTTTTTATTCTGTTCATACAGTTCAAAAACTGTATCGCAATGTGTGTCAAATACCACGAAAAACCCTCCTAATACACATCAATTCCTTCAATATGATTTATTTCAGAAAGCTCATACAGACCCGATACATTTACTGCACAAACCTCTATTACATCAAAGCGAACCTCTGCATTTATTCTTTTTTTATAGAAATAATCTGCCGCAGCTCTTTTAAGATGCTGAATTTTCTTAAAGTCCACCGCTTCTGATGGGCGTCCGTATTTATATGAGCTTCTGGTTTTGACCTCTACAAATACAATTTTATCTCTGTCCATACAGATTATATCAACCTCGCCGCCCTTTGCAAGATACTTTGTTTCAAGAATTCTGCATCCTTTATCCTGCAAAAGCTTAAGCGCCGCATTTTCTCCAAAATCGCCCAAATCTTTGTTGTATCTCATAACGCCTTACCTAAAACCTTATCCGTCATAAAGCTTCTTCTGTGAAGAGGAGTTAAACCAAATTCCCTGATTGCCTCCATATGCAGTTTTGTTCCGTAACCCTTATGCTTTGCAAAACCATACTGCGGATATTCTTTATCCATTTCGGTCATATATCTGTCACGGGTTACCTTGGCAACTATTGATGCCGCCGCAATACACTCAAATTTTAAGTCACCCTTTATTATGTATTCGCAATCAACGCCGTCAAACGAAATTTTATCATTGCCGTCAACAAGCAAAAAATCAGGGCGCAGATTAAGACCGTCAACCGCCCTTTGCATTGCAAGGTGTGTCGCCTGACGGATATTTATTTCGTCGATTTTTTCAGGCTCTACGAATACAACGCAGTAACTGAGCGCCTTTTCGATTATTTCATCATACAGTTTTTCACGCTTTTTCTCGGATAATTTTTTCGAGTCATCTACCCCATCAATCATAAGTCCTTTAGGAAGTATAAGAGCCGCCGCACACACAGGTCCCGCAAGAGGACCTCTGCCTACCTCGTCAACTCCTGCAATATAATTATATCCTTTTTCGTAATAAATGTTTTCTGTTTCAGGCATATTTTTCCATCCTTTCCAAATAAAAAAGCGAGGTTCTCCCTCGCTTTATGGGAGCTCTAAAGTAATTTTGCCAATCCTTACCGAACGAAAATCATCAAGAATAAGATTTGATGCACGGAAAGTATCAATCTCACCGCCCGAGATAACACAACCTCTTTTTTTGCCGATAAGCATAACCAAATCCCAATCTTCAAGTTCTAAATCACTGTCGTTAAGATTATAACGCTGTTTAAGATTTTCCTGATAATTTTCTTTTAAAAAGGCTATAAGATAAAAGGCAAGCTCCTCTATATCCATTATTTCATCTTTTATACCGCCCGTAAATGCAATCCGCCGTCCTACCTCAACGCTTTCAAACTTGGGCCAGAGAATACCCGGCGTATCCAAAAGCTCATATTTGCCCGCAATTTTAATCCATTGCTTTGCGGTGGTTACACCCGGTCTGTCACCCGTTTTTGCGGCACTGCGTGAAGAAAGTCTGTTTATAAATGAAGATTTACCCACATTGGGTATTCCAACAATCATCATTTTGACGCTATGCTTTTGTATTCCTTTTTTTCGGTCATTTTCAAACTTTTCCTTTAAGACATTATCAATAGCGGGTGTAAGAGCTGAAAAACCCTTACCCGTCTGACTATCTGCCAAAAATGCAGTTATGCCCTTTTCTCTAAAATATTCAAGCCATCTCTCGTTTGCATCTGCATCTGCTATATCACATTTGTTCATAACAACAATTCTCGGCTTTTTGCCTACTATGTTATCTATTTCCGGATTTCTTGAAGATAATGGCAAACGGGCATCCAAAAGCTCTATAACTACATCAACAAGCTTTAAGTTTTCCGCAATTAAGCGCCTTGTTTTCGCCATATGTCCGGGAAACCATTGAAGTTCCATTTACTCACAACCTTTCTATAAAATTCGGGGAGGGTAAAAATACCCTCCCTTAAAGTGTGCCAATATTATCCAAAGGCCAGAACCTGAACACTGCCCCGCCAAGTATTGAATCTACCGATACAGGACCGAGTTCTCTGCTGTCTACGCTATGATTTCTGTTGTCGCCAAGGACAAAAACATAGCCGGGCTGAATTACAATAGGAGAATCCATACTATATTCACCCTTTAATTGCAAATTCTTTATATAATCAAAATTAGATGTAAGGGTTAATTCTTTTGCATAATCCTCTTCAAGCTTTTTGCCGTTTAAATATACATATCCCTCGTCAAAGTCAATGTATACGGTATCCCCCTCTGTCGCAATTACCCTTTTTACATAAGGATGCTCAGGATCAGTTTCAGGCTCAAAAATAATTACATCGCCCTTTTCGGGAGTATACATAAAACGATTTACATAAAGTCTGTCGTTATTGTGAAGTGTATTTTCCATTGACGGACCTACTACCTTAACAAGTGTAAAAACATACTCCTTTATAAACAACGCAACAACAACTGCAATAAGTATAGATAAAACCCAATCTCTTATCTCTTTTTTCCAGTTAATCTTTTTTTCTTCAGTTTTTATTTCTGTATTGTTTTCCATAAATGCCACGCCTTTCACTTTGATAAAACAAAGTGGTGATTATATATAGATATAACCACCACATCGCTCTGCTTATTAAAGCTTTTCCTTAACTTTGGCTGCCTTACCAACTCTATCACGGAGATAATAAAGCTTAGCACGACGAACTCTACCTTTTCTAACAACCTCGATGTGGTCGATTTTCGGAGAGTTTACAGGGAATGTTCTCTCAACACCTACGCCGTAAGAAACTCTTCTTACAGTAAATGTTTCCTGAATACCGCCATGATTCTTCTTAATGATGGTACCCTCGAACATCTGAATTCTTTCTCTGTTACCTTCCTTAACCTTAACATGAACACGAATTGTGTCACCAATGTTAAGTGCCGGCAAATCTGTTCTGATCTGCTCCTGTGTGATTTGCTGTAAAATATCCATTTTTACATTTTCCTTTCTTCTCAGATATTCATACCTTTTTAAAAAAGCAGAGGACTATCCATATTCAACCATAGTATTGTATCACAGTTTTTTTAATAATGCAAGCTTTTTTTGAAAAAATTTTTAATTATTCCTCTATATCAAGAATTCCTTTGACAAATTCCTTAGCATCAAAGAGTTCTATGTCATCCGAGCCCTCGCCTACACCCACAAGCTTTACCGGAATATCATACTCATTTTTGATTGCAAAGGTTATGCCTCCCTTTGCCGTTCCGTCAAGCTTTGTCAGTATTATTCCGGTTATATCGGCAACCGCTTTAAACTCCTTTGCCTGACTTACGGCATTCTGTCCTGTTGTTGCATCAAGCACAAGCAAAACCTCTTTACTGCTTTCAGGAAGCTCTCGTTCGAGTATTCTGTAAATCTTTTTAAGCTCCTCCATAAGATTCTTCTTGTTATGAAGTCTGCCCGCCGTATCGCAGAGCAGAACATCAACCGCTCTGCCCTTACACGCATTTATCGCATCATACACCACTGCCGCAGGGTCTGAACCCTCTTGCTGTTTGATAAGACGCACATCAGCACGCTCTGCCCACACCTCAAGTTGTTCTATTGCAGCAGCTCTAAAAGTATCAGCCGCCGCAACCACAACATTTTTGCCTTGATTTTTATAAAGACTTGCAAGCTTTCCGATTGATGTGGTTTTTCCCACTCCATTTACACCGATTACCATAATAACCGCAGGCGAGCCGTAAACATTCATTTTACTGTCTGTACCCTCAGTTAATATGTTTTCAAGAATTTCGGCAAGCTCTTTTTTAAGCTCTGAACTTTCAATAATCTTTTTCTGATTTGCAGCAGAGCGAAGCCTCTCTATAATCTCCATAGAAGTGTTTACACCAAGGTCGGCGGTTATAAGCGCCTCTTCAAGCTCTTCAAAAAGCTCTTCATCGACCTTTTTAAATATTTTGATTACATCTTCAAACTTATTATTGATAGAATCCTTTGTCTTGCTTAAGCTTTCCTTAAGTCTGCTGAAAAATGCCATATTTAATCCTCACTTATTCTTTTATTTCATCAATATTAAGCGAGAGCAGTTTCGATACACCCCGCTCCTGCATGGTTACACCATAGAGAATGTTTGCCGCCTCCATAGTGCCTCTTCTGTGTGTTACAACAATAAATTGAGTCTTTTTACTGTACTTGCTCAAATAATCCGCAAATCTGTATACATTTACATCATCAAGTGCCGCTTCAATCTCGTCAAGTATACAAAACGGAGTAGGTCTTACATCAAGGATTGCAAACAAGAGAGCAATAGCGGTAAATGCACGCTCACCGCCCGATAACAAGGTAAGGCTTTGTAATTTCTTACCCGGAGGCTGTGCTTCGATTTCTATACCGCTTTCCAGTACATTTTCAGGATCAGAAAGTGTAAGATTTGCTCTGCCGCCGCCGAATAATTCACCAAACACACGGCTGAAGTTTTTATTTATGATTTCAAACTGTTCTGCAAATCTTGTCTGCATAAGTTCCATCATTTCTTTTATAACAGAATCAAGCTCTGCTTTTGCCTTTTCAAGATCCTGTGTCTGGGTGGTCATAAAATCAAAACGCTCTTTTACACTTTTATATTCTTCAATAGCGTCTATATTTATATTGCCAAGCTCTTTTATGCTGTCCTTAAGCTCTTTAATCCTCACAGTTGCCGCCGCAAAATCAAATTCTTCATCACTCTTAAGCAAAAGAGCGTCACTGTAGGTAAGCTCATAATCCTCCCACATACGATTTATGATATTTTCTCTGTCATATGTAAGCTTTTCGTTCTTTGCCGTAAGTCTGTCGGCTTTTCCCGTAAGTGTAAATCTCTTTTCCTGAGCATCCTTAATCTCATTCTGCATTGCACGAATGTCACCCTCTGTCTTTACACGGGTTTCGTTAACCTCTGCCGATTTATTAAGGCTTTCCTCAGACTTAAGTTTAAGGATACAGCACTTTTCTTTAAGCTCTTCTATTTCTTTTTCAATAGCGGAATTTCGTTCTTTAAACATTTCTATTCCGCCCCGCTTAACATTTACTGACTCAAGTTGCTCACTCTTTGTATTGTTCATAGCGCTTATACGCTCATTCTCAAGCTCCATATCCTTTAATACAGTGCTCTTTTTAATGTTAAGTTCGGTAATTCTGCTTGCCATTTTTTCGCTTTCGGTTGAGAGTCTGCCATACTCCTCTTCAAGCTTTTCAACCTTTAATTCAAGTTCGGTTCTTTCCTTGCTCTTTTGTTCAGCGAGTGCGAGCTTTTGCTCTGCATCACGATTAAGCTCCGAAATTCTTGATTCTATCTGTGCAATTTCTTTGTCAAGCTGATTATCCGACGAGAGTATGTTATCAAGCAACGCCTGATATTTTTGCTTATCAGCAGATTTCAAAACCGCCTCTGACTTAAGCTTTGCAATATCTGCCTCAAATTCTTTTACCGAATTTTCAGCCTCTGCAATTTCTACAGTAAGCAACTCAACCGCCTTTTCTTGTAAATCCGCTTCTTTCTCTAATGTTTTAATATCCTTTTCAAGAGCGTCAATCTCTCTGGTTCTCGAAAGTGAACCGGTGGTTTTAACGGCACTTCCGCCCGTAATTGCACCGCCCGACTGAATTACATCACCCGAAAGTGTAACAATCCTGAACTTATGTCCGTTCTTTTTAGCCATAACAACAGCATCATCAATATTTTCACAAACCACAGTTGTTCCGAGAAGATTGCTTATGACATCCTTAAATTCACACTCAACAAGCTCTGCGGCAATCGAAATAAAGCCGCTGCATTTTTCAGCACCGCTCTTATCAAAGCTTTTTCCCTTAATTGCTGAAACGGGCAAAAATGTGGCTCTTCCAAGATGCTTTTCTTTAAGGTAAGAAATCGCCTTTTTCGCTTCTTCTTCGGTCTTTGTAACTATATTCTGTCCCGCAGCGCCGAGTGCAGTTTCAATTGCCGTTATATATTTTTTATCTGTCTTTATAAGCTGTGCAAGCGGACCGTAAATGGTTGCATCTTTGAACTTACCTTCGTTATAGGCGCTCATAACACCTTTTACGCCCTTTGCATAACCCTCAAGCTCCCGCTCCATATCAGCAAGCATCGTCTTGCGTGAGAGCTTTCGGCTAAGCTCTAACAGATTTTGATTTTTCTTATTCTGAAGAGAAGATAGTTCTGCCTTTTTATCTGCGAGTGCCTCTGTCTTAAGCTGTAATTCCTTTTCGCTCTCCTTAACACTGTTTAAGATTTTTTCCTCTTCTTTTGCCGCCGCATCGATATTTTTCAAAAGTTCATCTTTATCGGCTAAGCGGCCTGCTTTTTCATCTTCTATTTCTTTTCTTCTTTCATTAAAGTTGTCGGTAAGAATTTTTATGTTATCAACCGCACCCTTTAAAGAAACAGACTCTGATTCAATATTTATTATGTCGGATTTTAAGTCATACAAAAGACCGCCCTTTTCTCCGACATTTTTGCCCATATTCTCAAAAAGTCCCGTTATTTCGTCAAGCTCTGCCGTTACCTTTACATTTTCTTCATTTATAAAGGCAAGGTTCTTTTTGTGCTCTTCAAGTTCTTTGTCAAAAAGTTCAATATTTTCAAGAATATGATTTATCTCTATTGTAAGTCGCTCGATATTTTCAAGATTGTGCTGGGTATCGTTATTTAAAATACCGATATTTTTTTCTGCCTCGCCTATCTCTGCGATATACCCTCTTTCAGCCTCGGTAAGTGCCGCTATCTCCTCGTCGCACTCTCTTAATTTGTCATACATTCTGCCGATTTTTTCGTCGGTATCACCAAGCTCTTTGCTTATTACATCAATCTGCGAATTTAATATATCAAGATCGAGTGTAAGCTGTGTTTGTTCTTCCTTTATTTTGTCAATATTTATAATTGAGGCATTTATATCAAGTCCTCTTAACTCATCACGGAGAATAAGATATTTTTTCGCCTTTTCAGACTGTCTTGAAAGAGGTCCTATCTGCGTTTCAAGCTCTGCAAGTATGTCACGCACACGAGTTAAATTTTCTTCTGTCTGCACAAGCTTACGCTCTGCCTCTATCTTTCTGTATTTGTATTTGGAAATACCTGCCGCCTCTTCAAATATCTGTCTGCGGTCCTCGGATTTTGTGCTTAGAATATTGTCAATCTTGCCCTGACCGATTATCGAATATCCATCTCTGCCAAGACCTGTATCCATAAAAAGCTCGTGCACATCTTTAAGACGGCAGAGCGTTTTATTTATGTAATATTCACCCTCACCGCTTCTGTAAACACGGCGAGAAACTGTTATCTCGGGAAAATCAAGCGGAAAATATCCGTCGGTATTATCAAGCACAAGAGTAACCTCCGCAAACCCCAGAGCCTTTCTTGACTCGGTGCCCGCAAATATAACATCCTCCATTCTGCTTCCGCGCAGGGATTTTACACTCTGCTCGCCCATAACCCAGCGGATTGCATCAGAAATATTACTCTTGCCCGAGCCGTTAGGTCCGACAATCGCAGTAATTCCCGAATTAAAATCCAGATAAATTTTATCCGCAAAGGACTTAAATCCCTGCATTTCAATATTTTTAAGCCGCATTGTTTCTTTTTCCTCCGTAAATTTTCACAAATAACATTATAGCAAAAGAGTTTTTAAATGTCACGCTTTTTTTAAAAAAACTAAAAAAATATTCATTTTTCGGCATTTACCCCTTTACAAATCGGGGATTTTATTATACAATAATAAATTATGCAAGTAATTGAAATGGAGGTCTTTTCTATGTATCGCAAAGTGTCAACCGACCTTTCTTTTGTTGAACAGGAAAAACAGGTCGTTGAGTTTTGGAAACAAAACGATATATTCAGAAAAAGTATAGAAAATCGCGAGGGTGCTGAAGTCTTTACATTCTTCGACGGCCCCCCTACCGCTAACGGAAAACCGCATATAGGTCATGTTTTAACTCGTGCTGTTAAGGACCTTATTCCGCGCTACCGTACTATGAAGGGCTATAAGGTTCTTCGTAAAGCGGGTTGGGACACACACGGTCTTCCTGTTGAGCTTGAGGTAGAAAAAGCTCTCGGCATCAGCGGTAAACCCGAAATCGAAAACTACGGAATTGAGGACTTTATCAAAAAGTGTAAGGACAGCGTTTTCACCTACCAGAGCGAATGGGAGGAAATGAGTGACCGTGTCGGCTTCTGGGCAGATATGGATGACCCCTATGTAACCTATCACAATAATTACATCGAATCTGTATGGTGGGCAATCCGTCAGATATGGGATAAGGGACTTTTATATAAGGGCCACAAAATTATGCCTTATTGCCCCCGTTGCGGAACCTCGCTTTCAAGCCACGAGGTAGCACAAGGTTATAAAGATGTAAAAGAAAATTCTGTTATCGCAAAATTCCCGGTAAAAGGTGCGGATAATGAATTTATTTTAGCGTGGACAACAACACCCTGGACACTTCCGTCTAATATTGCGCTTTGTGTTAACCCAAGCCAGACCTATGTGAAGCTTACTGCAGCTGATGGAACAAAGTATATTATGGCAGAAGCCCTCGTTAAGTCGGTGTTCGGTGACGAAGAGGTTACAATAATTGAAAAATATATCGGAACAGACCTTAAAGGACTTGAATATGTTCCGCTTTATGACTTTATCACACCCGACAAAAAGGCTTACTACATTGTTGCAGACAACTATGTAACCATGGATGATGGTACGGGTATCGTTCACATTGCCCCTGCATTTGGTGAAGATGACTCTCGTGTTGGCAAAGAGAACGGACTTCCTTTTATTAATCATGTAAATACTCAGGGTAACTTTATTGAGTGCACAGGCGAGTGGGCAGGTATGTTTGTTAAAGATACCGATAAGCTGATTATTCGTGACCTTAAAGAAAGAAATCAGTGCTTCGCGGTTATTCCGTTTGAGCACAGCTATCCTTTCTGCTGGCGTTGTGATACCCCGCTTCTTTACTATGCATGCGACACCTGGTTCATAGAAATGACCAAGGTTCGTGACAGACTTTTAAAGAACAATAACAAGGTTAACTGGCTGCCTGATAACATCAAGCACGGCAGATTTGGTAATTTCCTTGAAAATATTATCGACTGGGGACTTTCGCGTACTCGTTACTGGGGTACTCCGCTTCCTATCTGGGAATGTTCATGCGGACACAAGCATGTTATCGGTTCTATTGAAGAGCTTAAGTCAATGGGCATCAACTGTCCTGATGACATCGAGCTTCACAAGCCATATGTTGATAATGTAAAACTTCGCTGTGAAAAGTGCGGAGGCGAAATGCAGAGAGTTTCAGAGGTTATTGACTGTTGGTTTGACTCCGGTTCTATGCCTTTTGCTCAATGGCACTACCCATTTGAAAACAAAGATAAATTTGAGGAAAACTTCCCCGCAGACTTTATAAGCGAGGCGGTTGACCAGACAAGAGGTTGGTTCTATACCCTTATGGCAATTTCAACCCTTCTTTTTGACGAAGCTCCCTATAAGAATGTTATCGTTTTGGGACATGTTCAGGATGACAAGGGCGTTAAAATGAGTAAGCACAAGGGCAATGTTATTTTGCCGATGGATATTTTAAACGACCAGGGCAGTGACGCAGTTCGTTGGTATTTCTATTCTAACTCTGCTCCTTGGCTGCCAAATCGTTTCTCGGCTAAAAATGTATCCGAGTCACAGCGCAAATTCCTCGGAACACTCTGGAACACCTATGCTTTCTATGTACTTTATGCAAACATAGACAAGTTTGATCCGACCAAATATACTCTTGACACAGAAAAACTCAGCGTTCTTGACAAGTGGGTGCTTTCAAAGCTTAACACACTCATCAAGACTGTTGATAACTACCTTGAAAACTACAAAATCACAGAAGCTACAAGAGCTATGACAGAATTTGTTGACGAGCTCAGTAACTGGTATGTTCGCCGCAGCCGTGCAAGATTCTGGGCAAGCGAACTTTCAGACGATAAGATTTCAGCTTATATGACTCTTTATACTGTATTGGTTGAATTCTCTAAAGTTTGCGCACCATTCATTCCATTTATGACGGAAGAAATTTACCAGAACCTTGTAATTTCTGTTGATAAAAATGCTCCTGAAAGCATTCACATCTGCGACTTCCCGAAATATGACGAGGCTCTTGCATTCCCTGAAATAGAGGCAGAAATGGATGCAATCCGTAAAATCGTTATGCTCGGAAGAGCCGCACGAAATGATGCCAACATCAAGAACAGACAACCGCTTGCTAAGGTATTTGTTCAGGCACCTCAGGCAATCAATGAGAATTATGCTGACATTATATTAGAAGAACTTAACATCAAAGAGGTTGAATTTACCAGCGATGCTTCTTCTTTCATCAGTTATACATTTAAACCGCAGATGCGTACAATGGGTCCAAAGTACGGAAAGCTTATGCGTCCTATCTTTGATGAGATTGCAAAGCTTGATTCTGCAAAGGTTATGGAAACATTGAATTCAGGCGAAGCACTTAAGCTCACGGTTGAAGGTACTGATGTAGAAATCTTTAAGGAAGATGTTTTAATTGATACTCAGCAGAAAGACGGCTTTGTAGCATCGACCGAATCGGGCTACACCGCAGTTCTTGACACAAACCTTACTGATGCACTTATCGAGGAAGGCTTTGTTCGTGAGATTATAAGTAAAATTCAGACTATGCGTAAAGACAGCGGCTTTGAAGTTACCGATAAAATTTCGGTATGCTTTGACGGCTCTGATAAAATTGCACAGATTTTCGATAACAACGCAGACGAAATTAAACTGCAAATTCTTGCAGACAGCATCACCCGCAAGGGCGCAGCAGATGCTAAGGAATGGAATATAAACGGTGAAAATGTTGTAATTTCTATTTCAAAAGTATAGACATTTCATTCAGAAAGAGGGGTTAAAATGACAGCAATCGGATTTGATAATGATAAATATTTAAAGCTGCAATCCGAACATATAGGTAAGCGCATCTCTCATTTTGGAGGTAAGCTCTATCTTGAGTTTGGCGGCAAACTATTTGATGATTATCATGCCTCGCGTGTATTGCCGGGTTTTCAGCCCGACAGTAAGCTTCGTATGCTTTTAAAGCTTAAAGACCGTGTGGAAATCGTGATTGCCATCAACACCTCTGATATTGAGAAAAATAAACTGCGTGGCGATCTTGGTATAACCTATGATTCGGATGTTATACGCCTTATTGATTGCTTCCGCAATATTGGTCTTTATGTAGGCAGTGTTGTTATGACACAGTTTAAGGGACAACCCGCAGCCGAAGCTTTTCAAAAAAGGCTTGAGGCTCTCGGTATAAAGGTTTATCGCCATTATCCGATTGAGGGTTATCCATCTAACATTCCTCATATAGTAAGCGACGAGGGCTTTGGCAAAAACGACTACATTGAAACCACAAGGGAACTGATTGTTGTGACCGCACCCGGTCCCGGCAGCGGAAAAATGGCAACTTGCTTATCTCAGCTTTACCACGATGATAAAATGGGCATAAAGGCAGGCTATGCTAAATTTGAAACATTCCCTATCTGGAATATTCCGCTGCAGCATCCCGTCAATCTTGCATACGAGGCGGCAACCGCCGACCTTAACGATGTAAATATGATTGATCCGTTTCACCTTGAAGCTTACGGCGAAACCGCCGTTAACTACAACAGAGATGTTGAGATTTTCCCCGTTGTAGAGGCTATGTTTGAAAAAATCATGGGTTCTTGTCCATATAAGTCACCGACAGATATGGGCGTTAATATGGCGGGCAATTGCATTATTAATGATGATATTACTCAAAATGCTTCAAAGCAGGAAATCATACGCAGATATTATGCGGCATTGTGCGACCAGAGAAAAGGTATACTTTCCGAAGAGGTGGTATACAAGCTTGAGCTTTTAATGAAAAAAGCGGGTATTTCTATCAACGACCGTAAGGTTATTGAACCTGCACTTAAAAAACAAGCTATTAACCTTTCACCAGCCGCCGCAATTGAGTTAAATGACGGCAGAATAATAACGGGCAAGACTTCAGACCTTTTGGGTGCTTCTTCTGCTCTTTTATTAAACGCACTCAAAACTCTTGCTGGAATTGATGACGAAATTCATCTTATCTCACCTGTTATTATTGAACCTATACAGCATTTAAAGGTTGACCATTTGGGAAACAGAAATCCAAGACTTCATACCGATGAAGCATTGATTGCTCTTTCCATCTGTGCCGCAACCGATTCAAAGGCAGAGCTTGCAATGCAGCAGCTTTCAAAGCTTCGTGGTTGCGAACTTCACTCTACAGTAATTCTATCCCCGATAGACGAAAAGGTTTTCCGGCGTCTTGGGATAAATCTTACTTGCGAACCGACATATCAACCATCAATTACCAATGAATAAAAAACGCACCCGAGAGGGTGCGTTTTTTATTCATCATTTTCTTCGCTGTAGATATCCCAGCTTAATCCAAGCGGGGCTATAAAAATACACACAATACCAATCAAATGAAACATCAGTATTGCTATCGGCATATTAACATTAAAATATGCAAACAGAACTGTTAACGAAAATATCCACAGAAACGTCATCTTAGTCATTAAAAAGTAAGCTAAATATGTAAGTATAACAAAAATGAAATAGGACAACAAATTCAATGTATAATAAAGTTTTTTATCGTTAAGATTACAATAGCATATCCGCATCTGTTGCAGATTAATCCACACAAATGCACCCTGGAATACGGCAGTTATAATAACCGCAAGAACCTTATCTCTCAATATTCCAAGTGCATTGAGAGCGACTATGCTCGCTGATAATATAACTGCTGACAAAAGTAATTCCAAAACACGCCGTATAACTACATAACTTTTTATTGGAGCTTCAGTATTCATAATCACACTCCTTGACTAATTAACTGTTTTTTATCATATCACAACCATAAAATTATGTCAAATTTTTATTTATAAATCACTTCTTTAAAACTTCTATCATAGAATAAATGTGGAGGTGAAATAAATGAGCAGAACAAACTGCGGCTGTGAAATCAGCTGCACGGGCGGTGCTGTAATTGCAGGCATAATCATAGGCGCACTTACAATTTTCCTTCGCATTACCGCTCTTATAACAATTACTCCCGCATTTTTGTGGGTATTATTCGGCATCGCAATAGGATATCTTGGAATAACACTTTTAACATCTTCTTCCTGTTGCGCAACCGAGAACAGATGTTGCGAAAATCTTACTGCACATCTCACAGGAATTTTAGGCACAATTCTGACATCTGTAATTCTTCTCGGAATAACCTTTGAAGCAACAAGCATAATAGGTGCAATTATTACCGGTGCTTTGTTATTCTTCTTTACTCTGTTGCTTGTATCAGCGACTTGTATTATACGTTGCAGATATAACTGCCGTTAAGAAAAGCAAGAGCCACAGTTGTGGCTCTTGCTTTTTTTGTCAAAAAATGTTATAGTAGTTAATCAGGAGTTGATATAATGTATAATCAAAAACTTAAAGGAAATTTACTCCTTTTATTAACGGCATTTGTATGGGGACTTTCATTTATTTCTCAAAGCAAGGGAGTTGAAACGATTTCTCCTATTGCGTTTAACGGAATACGAAGTCTGCTTGGCGGAATAGTTCTATTACCCGTAATCTTCTTTTTAGATAAAAACAAGATAAAAAGCGGACAAACTGTACCAAAAATTGATAAAACTCTTTTACTTGGCGGAGTTATATGCGGCATATTTTTATGTATCGCAACAACACTTCAAACCATCGGTATGGTAGAAACAAGTCCTGGAAAAGCAGGATTTATTACCGCTCTTTATATGGTGATTGTTCCTATATTAAGCTTGTTCACGGGCAAAAAACCGACTTTAATTATTGCAATTTCAGTTTTAGTAGCATTGCTAGGACTTTACTTTATGTGCATTACTCCCGGCGAATTTACATTAAATAAAGGCGACTTTCTGATTTTCTGTTGTGCCTTTGTTTTTGCAGGACATATTCTTGTAATTGACTATTTTTCACCCAAAACAGACGGCGTAAAGCTTTCGTGCATTCAGTTTTTCGTGTGCGGAATTATAAATATTATCTGGATGTTTTTTGACGAAGTTCCCTCATTCAATTCTGTTATCAATGCATGGGCGGCCATCGGATATTCGGGAATTATGTCTTGTGGCGTTGCGTATACTCTGCAGATTGTCGGTCAGAAATATACAGATCCGACATCGGCTTCAATTTTGATGAGTTTAGAATCGGTTTTTGCCACACTGTCAACAGTTGTTCTTATAGCTTTGGGTTGGAACTTGACGGGAGGCGCTTTAACATGCCGAGAAATACTCGGTTGTGTCCTGATGTTTATTGCAATCTTGCTGGTTCAAATCCCCGAAAAGAAATAACTTCGACATTCCCAATTATATATTGACATTTTTTTACACGCGTGGTATTATTATTTTAACTAAAAACCAATGAAGGGAAGAAGAAAATGAAATTTCAAAACAAAAAAAGAGTTGCAATTATTTTTGCCTTTGTGCTTTTAATGGTTGTAACATCTCTTACAGTCTTTGCAACCGGTGATGAAGCACCTGTAAGTCAGTTTGCAGGTACATTCTGGGCACTCGTTCCTCCACTTGTTGCAATCGGTTTGGCGCTCATTACCAAAGAAGTGTATTCTTCACTTTTTATCGGTATTACACTCGGCGGACTTCTTGCTGCAAACTGGAACCCCGTTACCGCTCTTGACAATGTTGTAAACGCGGGTCTTATTGATGCGGTTTCAGGAACAGCGGGCATCTTTATATTCCTTGTAATACTCGGTGCTCTTGTTGCACTTATCAACAAAGCCGGCGGTTCTGCAGCTTTCGGTCGTTGGGCTGAAACTCATATCAAATCCCGTGTAGGCGCTATGCTTGCAACTTTTGTTCTGGGCGTGCTCATCTTTATCGATGACTACTTTAACTGTCTTACCGTTGGCAGCGTTATGCTCCCCGTTACAGACAGACACAAGATTTCGCGTGCAAAGCTTGCATTCCTTATCGATGCAACCGCAGCTCCTATCTGTATGATAGCTCCTGTTTCATCATGGGCTGCTGCAGTTTCTGAATTTACCGAAGGAACCGGTTTCTCGGGAATTGAGCTTTTCGTTCGTGCAATCCCCTACAACTTCTACTCACTTTTAATGATTGCATTCATCATCATTCTCACTCTCATGAGATTTGATTACGGTCCGATGAAGCTTCACGAGCTTAACGCTATGACAAAGGGTGACCTTTTCACAAACGGCAAAGATGATATTCGCGAAACTGAATCACAAGACTTTAACCCCAAAGGCAAGGTTATCGACCTTATCCTCCCCGTTATCGTTCTTGTTGTAGTTTCGGTTTTAGGTCTTCTTTATGTCGGCGGTTACTTTGCAGGCGATGACTTCATTACTGCATTTGGTAACACCGATGCAACCGTTGGTCTTCCCTGGGGCGCTATTGTTGCCTTGATTGCAACTGTAATCTATCTTATCGCAAGAAGAGTTATTACCTTCAAAGATGCTATGGCTGCTATTCCCAATGGCTTCAAGGCAATGGTTCCTGCAATCCTTATCCTTACATTTGCAACCGCTCTTAAGAATATGACAGGACTTTTGGGTGCAGCTGATTATGTTCAGGCTCTTATGGATTCTGCCGCTGCAGGTCTTGCAAACTTCTTGCCCGCTATTATCTTCTTAGTTGCTTGTGTGCTTTCATTCTCAACCGGTACATCATGGGGAACATTCGGTATTCTTATCCCGATTGTTGTAGCAATTTTCGACCCCACAAGCGAACTTCTGATAATCGGTATGTCAGCATGCCTTGCAGGTGCAGTTTGCGGTGACCACTGTTCACCTATTTCCGATACAACTATTATGTCATCAGCAGGCAGTCAGTCAAATCACATAAATCATGTTTCAACACAGTTGCCTTACGCTATAACTGTTGCGCTTGTATCATTCGTTGTATACATACTTGCAGCATTTGTTCAGAATGCACTTATATTACTTCCAACAGGACTTATTCTTCTTGTCGCAACATTGTTTGTAATTAAGTTTGCTACAGCAAAGAAATAATAATTTTCTTCAACAAAAAATCGGGGGAATATCCCCCGATTTTTTTAATTCTTGTTAAAACCTCTGCAGATTTTGTTTGCAGGCTTATTCTGAATATTATCAAGTGCCTCACCAAATCTTTGAAAATGCACTATCTCTCGCTGACGCAAGAACTTGATTACATCATTCACATCCGGATCATCCGATACACGAAGTATATTATCATACACCGCTCTCGCTTTCTGCTCTGCTGCCAAATCTTCTACAAGGTCTGCGATAGGATCAGCTGATACTGCAATCGCAACCGCATTAAACGGAACACCCGTTGCATCAGCTGGGAAAACTCCTCTGCCGTGATTCATAAAATACTGTCCAAATGGGCTGTTCTCAATTTCCTCGGTTGTCGCGTTTTTAGCAAGCTGTCTGACAATCGTTCCGACAATTTCAAGGTGCGCAAGTTCTTCCGTTCCGATATCTGTAAGCAAAGCCTTTGACATTTCATCGGGCATTGAATATCTTTGCGATAAATACCGAAGCGATGCCGCAAGCTCACCATTTGGTCCACCGAGGTGCAACTGTTTGAGTAAAAGAGAAAAAATGGCGGCTATTTATTCTTAAGAAAACATAGTAATCATCAGGCATAGGAGCATATCCTATGCTTTTTGCGTTTATAACAAACTGTATTGCACTCTGCAATAAATTTGAAGAGCATTTTTGTGTAATTCAAATATTGACGAAAATGTTATAAAATGTTATAATATATTATAACATTTTAATGTGGAGGCAAATATCATGGAGTTTAAAGATAAGGTATTTCAGCTGAGAATACAACTTAATATGAGCCAGGAAGCTCTTGCAAGAGATTTAGATGTTTGTTATGCAACGGTAAATCGGTGGGAAAAAGGTTGTTCTCTTCCAAGACCGCAGAAAATTTATGCTTTTGAAAAATATTGTAAAGAACATAAAGTTTTTTTTAAATAATGTCAAAGGAGATTACTACAATGAGCGAAGAATTAATTCAAACTATTCCCCAACAGATAGGTAAATTTACATATTATAAGCTTGGAAATACAACTATTAAACAGTTAATGAATAATGGAATGTTGCCAAAGAAAAAATACACAGGAATACTTACCAAAAAACCTGATGGATTAGTATACTATCAAAATAAAGTTGTTGCATTTATTGAATATAAATTGCCAGAAGAATTATCAACAGATAGACAAATTGAGGCAGCTATCAAACAAGAAATAGATGTAGCAAAAGCTATATGTAAGATTTTTATTGTTACTGATGGTTCGAAATCATTTTGGATAAATTCTCTTAATGGTGAGAGAATATGTGATTCGAATGAGAACGAAGTTCGCACTGTATTTAATAATGTTAAACTCGAAAATGTTGATTCGTTAGAGTTTTTAATAGATGAAATAAATAATTCGATTTCCAAAACAAATTCTATTATAAAAAGAGCAGAATATATTAATCCCACATCTTTAGCAAATAGATTATGGCAAACCATATGGGCTGCCACTGGAAAAACGCCCGTAAAATGTCTGTACAACGTTGTGGAATTATTTATATTTAAATTTTTAAGTGATCTTAAAGTTTTAGATGAGGACTACAATTTTGATAAAGTATATAAGAAATCTAAAACTGATCCTAGTGATGCTTTGGACTACTACGCTAGAAATTCACGAACAAAAATTAAAGGTTTATTTCCTAAAGGTGCAGATGGGACAACCATTATCAATGGTACAATATTCGTTGATGAAAATGGAAATGCAAATTTATCACAATCTTTATTATTTGCAAAGTCATTAAAACATTTAAATGATTATAGCGATGAGGTTGGAAGTTTAACAAATATAGATAAACAATTTAAGACACGATTATATGAAAGTTTTTTAAAACAAGAAGTTGAAGCGATGGGGCAGTATTTTACTCCGAGAAAGATAGTTCAATCTATAATTCGTATGGCCCAAATGAATGACGCTACATTCAAGTATCAAGATAAAAGGATTTGTGACCCGTTTTGCGGAGTAGGTGGCTTTTTACTTGAGTTGTTAAATCTGAATGATTTAATGAGAAAGGAATATACACCTGACAAGAAAGGAAACATCCATCCTTCATTTATATTGCATGGTTTTGACAAAGGGTTTGAAAAAGAGGATGAAAGAACCATCATATTAGCTAAAGCAAATATGTTAATTTATCTTGCTGAAATACTATTTAAACATCCTAATTGTACTGAAAGTTTTGCCAACATCTTCAACAATACTTTTAGACTGTTTAAAGATAATTTGGGAACGTTTGGGCATATAATTGAAGAGGAAAACGAAAAATATGATTTTATACTTAGCAACCCTCCGTATGTTACCAGGGGGTCAGGAATAATTAAAGAAGAAATAAAAGCTACTCCACACACTCGAGATAAATATCCAATAAATGCACTAGGCTTGGAAGGTATAGCTATGGAATGGATTATTCAGTCTTTAAAAAAAGGCGGAAAAGCTTTTATAGTTATTCCTGATGGGCTTTTAAGTCGTATCGGCGGCAAAAAATTAAGAGAACATATTTTGATAAATTGCTATTTGGATGCTATAATATCTTTGCCTGTTCGTACATTTTTCGCTAATAGTGTTCATGCATATATAATTGTATTAACAAAGAAGAATGATATAAATGAAAAACAAACAGACCCCGTATTTACATATGTTGTTTCCAATATTGGTGAAAAACTCACTAGTATAAATCGAGAAGATATATCAGATACTGATTTACCTGAAATGGAAACCTTATTTAAACTTTTTTGTGCTTCAAAATCACAATTTGAAGATTTTATATCTGGTAAATACCCTAGATGCAAGGTGCAACCTATTGAAAATTTTGCTGAATCTTCTCATTGGGTAATTGATAGATGGTGGAGTGTAGATGAGAAAGTTGCTTTAGGTATTGAAGAAGTTAAAAAGACTGTCTCAGTAGAAGATTTTGAAGAGGAACTATCTAGCTTGAAGGATATTTTAGATGATTATATGAAAGTTATAAAAGAGATAAAGGAGCAATAAATGAAATACAAAAAAGTTTTCTTATCAGATGAAGAATATTTTAAACTATCCATTGGAAAACGTGTAATAAAAAGCAGCATCAAAGATAACAATGGAAGTATACCCTTGTATAGCGCGAATGTTTATGAACCATTTGGCTATTTAAGTTCTAGTAATATTGAATCATTTGATTATCCATCAATTTTATGGGGGATTGATGGGAATTTTGAGTTGAATTTTATAAAACCAAAGCACAAGTTTGCGACGACAGACCACTGTGGCACAATTCAAATTCTTGATAAAAATATATTACCGCAATATATTTTATATTCTTTATATATTTTAAAGGAAGAACTGTCATTTGATAGGAATTTTAGAGCTTCTTTATTCAATATGAAAAAAATATCTGTTAACATTCCTATTAATGAATATAGCGAGTTTGATGTTTCCAAACAAGAAGAACAAATAAAAAAATATCAATTGATGCTTAGAAAAAAACAAGAGGTAAAAAATCAATTAATAGATATAAAAAATAGCGAGGTTAGTCTTCTGTATAATTTTGATATATATTTAGATGAATATATAGAAATGAGTGTCGGTGAAATTTTTGATTTATCTCATACAACAAACGGATCATTTTTCACTAAATCATTTATAAGATCTAATCAAGGAACGATACCAGTTTATGGTGCATCAAAATATGAGGAAGAAGTGGGTTATGGTTATGTAAATGACAACTTGGATAATGTTAAATATTTTTCTGATTGTTTAACTTGGAATATTGATGGATCAATAGGATTGTTTTATAGGAAAGGGAAATTTTCACTGTCTGAAAAAGTAATTCCTCTCATATTTAAAGAGGAATATGAAAATGTTTTATCCAAAGAATATGTCAAGTATGCTATTATGTCGGAGGTTATGAAAAACCCCTTTTCTTTTACCAACAAAGGTAACAAATCAAGGCTAGGGGAAGTAATAATTAAAATACCGATCCGAGATAATAAAATAGATATTGAAAAACAACATATTATTTCACAATACTGTGAAATTGTTGATAAAAAGAATGAAACTATTCGTGCACTTAAAAACGATATTATTGAGAATGTAAGTAAAATAATAAACAAACAAGTGGTAATAGACGGTTAGAGCTAAATATTTTATTTAAGATATAACCAAGAAAAAGAAGCTTTGCTTGCAAGGCTTCTTTTTCTTATGCAATGATATAATATAATATATCTAATCGTGCGGTTTATTTACCTGACAAGGAGGAATTATATGGAGGTAAATTTAATTTGGAAAAAGAAATGTATATTGATGTTAAAAACTACATCAGAGAGAAAAGCGGTTTATATTATGCAGTGATGGTTTATACGAACGTCAGAGGTCAGAGAAAAGAAAAGTGGTTTCCGACCAAGTTTCCAGTTAAAGGCAACAAGACAAAAGCAGAAGCGTTTTCTCGAATGGTTTTGAGAGAATTTAAAATACCTCGTGAAGACTTATGCTATCACGAGGTAAAACAAGATGTATCTATTGATGAATCACAACCTATTGAACCGCAGTTGTTGTCTGCTGTTCTTGATAAAATTACTTTATCTGAATTGTCTGCAGAGCAGGTATCCAATCTGTTGTTTGCAGATTATATCAAGATGTATTTGCCATTAACAAAAAAGAGAAAACGGCGTATAGAGGATACTACTTACGCCGGATATTGTGAGAATGTTAGATTTCCTATTGAACCATATTTCAGGAAACGTAGGATAAGATTGAAAGATTTAACTGCACAGGATATACAAACTTTTTATGACGAACAATTAGAAAGAGTTAAGGCAAATACAGTAATCCATTATCACGCAATAATAAGGTTGGCGTTGTGTTATGCTCGTAAGATGGGTTATATCAAGGAAAATCCGATTGAACAAGTTGAAAAGCCAGAAAAAAACAAGTTCGTTGGAACTTATTATACATCCGATGAGGTAAATCAACTGATTTCCTTAACTAAAGGAACTAAGCTTGAAATTGCGGTTGTTTTTGCTTGCTTTTATGGGCTCAGGAGAAGCGAATGTATTGGATTAAGGTGGTCGGCGTTTGACTTTGAAAACAACATTTTTCACATCAACCATACAGTAGTTTTAACATCTATTGATGGTAAACGCACATTTGTTACAAAAGATGCAGCTAAAACTGATGCAACTATAAGGTCTATGCCTTTATCTGCTGATATTAAAAAGCGATTGCTTGAAATTAAGGATATTCAAGAGAACAACAAAAAGCGACTTAAGAAGAACTATAATAATCAGTGGTCAGATTATTTGATGGTTACTGAAAACGGTGATTTGATTTCGCCGGATTATGTTACTGATGCTTTTCGCAGGCTCATCAAGAAAAATAAAATGAGACATATTAGATTTCATGATTTACGACACACATGTGCATCACTACTTTTGAATAAAGGTAAGGGCAAAGTAACAATGAAAGATATTCAAGAGTGGTTAGGACATAGCGATTACAAGACAACTGCCAATATATATGCTCATTTGGATTTGAGTTCAAAGTATTCATCTC
>JAZREZ010000001.1:0-2573 GCA_045661045.1 Clostridia bacterium | reverse complement strand
TGACAAGGTATATAACCTTGTGCAATTGTCGTAACGATTCGTTTTTAAAAACTCTTTCGTTACCGCTTCTTCACTGTTTACTTTTCAAACATCATCCCGTCCCTCTTGGGACAGCTTGTCTATTATATCACGCTTTCCGCTACTTGTCAATACCTTTTTTAAATCTTTTTTAAAAAATTTTTGACCGGATTTTGTGATATTCAGTCGCCCTCGAAAAGCGACTTGTTTAGTATATCACCTTAGCCTTAAAAAGTCAACATTTTTTTGCATAAAATTCTACACAAAGACAAGAGTCGTTTTTTTAATTCTTTTAGTCAAATCTGCTATGTTAACTTATTTATTGATTTGGCATATACTATTTTATGGGATTATCCCGAATTTGTTAACAGAAAGGCTTGATAATTTATGTGCGGAATTGCAGGTTGGCTTGACTTTAATTCTGACATTTCTCAAAACGAACGGATATTTTCAGCTATGTCCGAAACACTAAGCAGAAGAGGTCCTGACGAGAGCGGAGGTTACATATCCGCAAACGCCGTTCTTCTTCACAGAAGACTTGCAGTTGTGGATATTGAAAACGGAAAACAACCAATGTATAAAAAACATAACAACACCGAATATATTATCGTCTATAATGGCGAACTTTATAACACCGAAGAGCTTCGTTTAGAACTTTTATCTCTTGGTCATAAATTTATCGGACACTCGGATACCGAAGTTCTTCTTTCTTCCTATATAGAATGGGGCGATAAATGCGTAGATAAGCTCAACGGCATTTTCGCCTTTGCGATATATAATAAGGAAACGCGTTCTCTTTTCATTGCCCGTGACCGCGCGGGAGTAAAACCGTTTTTCTTTCATAAATATAATGGCGGCTTCATATTCGGTTCAGAAATCGCCACACTTCTTGCGCATCCTAAAGTTTCGGCAAGAGTTGACCGATTTGGAATAGGGGAAATATTTTTGATAGGTCCGGGCAGAACTCCGGGGGCATCTGCATTTTGCGACATAAAAGAATTAAAACCCGGGCAGTGCGGAACATTTGACGAAAACGGTCTTTTAATAAAAACATATTGGGCACTTACCGCAAAGGAACACACCGACTCCCCCGACGAAACAACCGAAAAGGTTCGCTCTCTTCTTCTTGATTCTATAAAACGGCAGCTTGTTTCAGATGTTCCGCTTTGTTGTTTTTTATCGGGCGGACTTGATTCAAGCATCATTTCTTCAGTTGCCGCCAAAGAATATAATAATATAGGAAGAAACCTCACCACATACTCGGTTGACTACACTGATAATGCCAAATATTTTAAGGCAAGCTACTTTCAGCCAAACAGTGATGACTATTATATAGATATAATGCGAAATGCAATTGGTTCAAATCACAAAAAAGTCATACTTGACAACAACGATGTTGCGGACGCTGTCTATGATGCAACGCTTGCACGAGCTCTTCCGGGAATGGCAGATGTGGATTCTTCGTTATTGTTATTCTGCCGCGAGGTAAAGAAAACGCACACAGTTGCAGTATCAGGCGAATGTGCTGACGAAATTTTTGGCGGTTATCCCTGGTATTCAAACCCTGATGTTTTGTTTAAAGATGACTTTCCCTGGAGCGGAAACACAGAATCCAAATCAAAGCTTATTTTAAAGGACTTGCTTGTTTATAACCCCACAGACTATGTATACAGTCGCTACTTAGAAACAATAAAAGCTACTCCAAAAACAGGCTATGAATCAGAGCTTGACAGCCGCATAAAAGAAGTGACTATGCTTAACCTTAAATGGTTTATGCAAACTCTTCTTGACCGCAAGGACAGAATGAGTATGTATTCAGGACTTGAGGTAAGAGTTCCTTTCTGCGACCACAGAATAATGGAATACGCTTATAACATTCCCTGGGAAATAAAATCGTGGTACGGGCGGGAGAAAGGACTTCTCAGAAAAGCCTTTGAGGGTATTTTGCCCGATTCAATAATCGAACGCAAAAAAAGCCCCTACCCCAAAAGCCACAACCCAATATACATCGAAAAGGTTAAAGGCTATGTGCGCGAGCTTTTATATGACAAGGAAGCACCCATCTGGGAAATCGCAGACAAGAAAGCCGTATGGGAGTTATACGAAACCGAGGGCAGTGCATTCACAAGACCTTGGTATGGTCAGCTTATGAACTTTCCGCAGATTATGGCATACATTTACGCAATAAATGTATGGCTTAAATCTTACGGCGTTGATATTGTCTGAAAGTAATTGCACACACCGTCGGCTATTCCCCAAGCAAGTTTTTGCTGATAATCGCTGTTTTGAAGCTTTACAAGTTCGTCGGGGTTTGATAAAAAACCACACTCTACAATAACAGACGGCACAGCAGCATTTTTCAAAATATAAATGCTGCTGTCGCCTTGCTTTGCAGCCCTTTTGTTATTATCGTTTAGGGTTTTTAAAAGCGATGCCTGAATTCCCTCGCCCAGAACCCGTGAATTTTCGGGAGTTCTGGCATAGAAAACCTGCGCTCCCCAATATTTGCTTTGCGGAAACTTATTCATATGTATACTTATAAATATATCCGCACC